>DASPJC010000481.1:0-2523 GCA_035628815.1 Ohtaekwangia sp.
AACGACGATGTATTTTTTGGTGCCGCGCATGGCACTGCCGCAAAGCTCTTCCTCGGAAATGATGACGGTACATTCTCCGAGGCTGCTGCCGAACCATGGGACGCAGAACTGTACTATGAAGATATGGACGCGATCTTCTTCGACGCTGACGGTGATGGCCATGCCGACTTGTATGTCGTAAGCGGCGGGAGTGAATTTGTCATCGGCGACCCGCTTTACAGGGACCGGTTGTACAAGGGCGACGGAAGAGGAAATTTTCAACGGTTGCCGGATGCGCTTGACAATGAAACCGGCAGCGGAAGCTGCGTGGTTTCAACCGACTTCGATAGGGATGGTGACATAGACCTCTTCGTCGGTAACCGGCTGGTTCCGGGCTTGTATCCCGCCGCACCAAAAAGTGTCATCCTGCGCAACGACAGCAAAGACCGGAAGATCTCGTTTACCGACGTTACAAAACAATATGCTGAACCGTTGTTAAAGGGCGGGATGGTAACGGATGCTATATGGGTAGACGTTAACAACGATACCTGGCACGACCTGGTGATCGTTGGCGACTGGATGCCGGTGCGCGTTTTCCGGAATGACAAAGGAACAGGATTCACCGAAATAACGGATGGTCTGGGGCTCGCCGACACGCATGGCTGGTGGTCCACCGTTTTTGCCGCCGATGTGGACGATGATGGTGATGTAGACCTTCTCGCCGGGAACGCCGGCCGTAATGTGCAGGTCAAAGCTTCTGCAGGTGAACCCGTAACCCTGTTCGCCCAGGACATCAATAACGATGCGAGTATTGAGCCGGTGCTTTGCTATTTCATCGGGGGCAAAAGTTATCCCTTGCCCTCGCGGGATGAGCTTCTCGAACAGGTGCCGTCATTGCGAAAGCGATTTACCACCTACGCGTTGTATGCCGATGCCACCATCGGCGATATCGTTGGGAAAGAACAGCTTGACGAGTCACTGATGCTCAAGGCAAATACGCTGGAGTCAGTATGGCTTGAAAATGACGGGTTGGGGAAATTTAATATTAAACCTTTGACCGCGATGGCTCAGCTCTCCTGCATCCAGGGGTTTGCCTTTACGGATGTGGACGGTGACCAGGCGAAGGAGATTCTCGCCGTCGGGAACTTCTATCCGTATCGTGTACAGCTGGGAAGAAGTGATGCGTCGATGGGCGTGCTGCTGAAGTTCAGAAATGGCAAAGTGCGTGAATACAAAAGCGATCACTTGCTGTCAGTCGCCGGCGACGTCCGTGACATCGGCTTGTTGAAGTCGAGCACCGGGACGACCAGAATTGTCGTTTCGAGGAACAATGACAATGCTTCGGTTTATGAAATGAAAGGAACAGTCAGGAACAATCCATGAATTATTTAGTAAACAAAAAGAAAATGCTGTCTTTTAAAAATATCCTGTTAGCGCTTATTGCGGCCATCGTTCTGCAACCTTCGTGCACTGCACAGTCGCCTGAAGCAGCGCCTCCCGCGGCCGTGCTGCCGGTGCCGACCAATCCACAGATGCAATGGCACGAAATGGAGCTGAGCGCATTCATACATTTTACGATCAACACTTTTACCGACAAGGAGTGGGGCTATGGCAATGAGAGTCCCACGCTGTTCAATCCAACAAATGTCGACGTTGATCAATGGGTCAGTACGCTGAAGGATGCCGGCTTTAAATGCGTCATCCTCACCGCGAAACATCACGACGGATTTTGCCTCTGGCCGACGAAGTACACCGAACACTCCATTAAAAATTCACCCTATAAGAATGGAAAGGGAGATATTGTCCGGGAGGTGTCGGACGCCTGTAAGAAATATGGGATGCGATTTGGAATTTACCTTTCGCCGTGGGACAGGAATCGTGCGGACTACGGGCAGCCCTCGTACATTGAATACTACAGGAACCAGTTGAAGGAATTGTTCACATCGTACGGTCCCGTTTTTGAAATGTGGTTCGATGGTGCCAACGGCGGTGATGGATACTATGGCGGTGCCAATGAGAAGCGAAGGATCAACGGCGCGACGTACTACGATTGGCCGACAACTTTGCAAATAGTTCGGTCGATGCAGCCGGATGTTATTTTTTTCAGTGACAGTGGCCCTGGTGTAAGGTGGTGCGGGAATGAGATCGGCGTGATCGGTGAAACAAACTGGAACAACATTACACCCGATACGTTGTATGCAGGAAAGGCCGGGATTGAGAGTCTTCTGAACACGGGCGCCGAGAACGGAACACACTGGATCCCGGGCGAAGTGGATACCTCGATACGGCCGGGATGGTTTTATCATGCAAAGGAGGATTCACTGGTAAAAACACCGGAGAAATTGTTTGATATCTACCTTACTTCGGTAGGGCGCGGCTCAACACTTTTGCTGAATGTTCCGCCCGATCGCCGGGGTGTCTTTCACGAGAACGATGTAAAGTCCCTTGCGGGCTTGCGGCGGAAGCTCGATGCCGCATTCGGTAACAATCTTGCGCGGCGTGCGAAGGTAGAGGCCGGCAGTTATCGGGGAAAATCGAAAACAT
>DASPJC010000482.1:0-5572 GCA_035628815.1 Ohtaekwangia sp.
GGTATCCTGGTTACCACACCGCCCACCTTAAAGACGCTGTTGCCGACGCGGATCGAATCTTCCGAGCTGACGTCGAACTGACTCGCCAGCGCTTCATCGAGCATGGCATATTCGCCAGTCTTCATTTTTTCATAGGCATCCAGCGGCTGCGTCTCGATCTTGCCGTAAAAGGGGAAAGGACCTGACATCGCTACCAGCCGGATCAGTCGCGACTGCCCGTTATGGAGAAATAATACCATCGAGGCCATATCGGCTTCCGCAGCCTGCTCCAGCCCGGTAGAATCGAATGCCGCCGTTAATCTTGTATTAAACTTTTTATCGCCGCTCACAACGATATCCGCACCGAGCAGTTCCTTTGCATTCCGGTCAATATCGTTTTGCAATGTGAAGTTCAAGGCGTCCAGTGCCACCACGGCTGCGATACCGGTAATCAGCGAAGCCGCAAAAAGAAATAACCGTGAAAAATTATGCCGTGCATCACGCCACGCCATTCTCCATACCCAACGATCGCTGAAGATGTTCCTGGTCTTGCGCCTTATCCTGATAACGTACTCGATCATTGTTTTTCGGTATTCATAATTCAATCATCATCCTTCCATTGAATTCAAGCATCCTATTCACTTATTCATTCACTCATCTACTCATTCACTCATTCACTCATTTTTTCTCCCTCCATCCTCCCGCCTCGCATCCGAAGTATGCGCTGCGTGCGTTGTGCCAGCTCCAGGTTGTGCGTAACCAATACCAGTGTGGTTCCCTTCTCCCGGTTCATATCAAATAACAAGGCTGTAATATGCTGAGCGTTTTCCTCGTCGAGGTTACCGGTAGGTTCGTCGGCGAAAAGTATTTTCGGGTCTGTGATGAATGCGCGCGCCATGGCAACCCGTTGCTGTTCACCACCCGATAACTGGGAAGGATAATGATGAGCCCGGTTCGCCAGGCCGACGTGCCCCAGCAACTCCCTGGCCTTTGCCGAAACATTTCGCTCTCCCCGCAACTCCAGCGGAACCATCACATTTTCAAGAGCGGTCAGCGTCGATAATAACTGAAAATTCTGGAATACGAACCCGACGTACTGATTACGCACGTAGGCACGGTCATCTTCACTCATGTTATTCAGCTTGAATCCCATCAGTGATATAACCCCCGAAGATGGTGTGTCCAACCCGGCGCACAGGCCTAAAAGGGTTGTCTTGCCGCTTCCGGAAGGTCCGATGATCGCGATTGAATTCCCCTGCTCGACGGAAAATGAAACCTGGTCCAGGACTGTTAATGCAGAATCTGCTGATCGGTATGTTTTTGTGAGATTTTCAGCCTGAAGCACAATTGTTGACATGATTTTTGTTTAATCCAATATTGAATGTAAGCGTTATTGCTCTAAAATTGTTTCAGTTTCGTTCAAAAGGCAAATGCCGTTAATTTATGGTCGTAAAATATGTTTTGATTATTGTATGTGCGCTGTGCTTGCAGGCAGGCGCCCCTCCCAAGGTAATATTGTTTTACGGAGACAGTCTTACCGCTGGTTATGGTCTTTCAACGGAAGAAGCTTTCCCTGCGCTGGTGGAAAAAAAACTAAATGAAAGCGGCAAGCCAGTTAAAGTGATCAATGCCGGACTGAGCGGGGAAACCTCTGCGGGAGGGCTTTCTCGCCTGGATTGGATCCTGCGACAACCTATTGATATCTTTGTGCTGGAGTTAGGCCCCAACGATGGCTTGCGCGGATTGCCACTGGCTCAAACGCGGAAGAACCTTCAGCAAATCATTGACAAGGTAAAAACAAAGTATCCCAACGTAAAGATTGTCATCGCCGGCATGCTTGTCCCCCCAAACATGGGACCTGAATACACCGCTGAGTTCAGGAAGATATTTCCGGAACTGGCAAAAAAGAATAATGCGGCGTTGATACCATTCTTGTTGCAGGACGTGGCAGGAAATGAAAACCTGAACCTGTCGGATGGCATTCACCCGAACACCCGCGGCCATGAGATCGTCGCCGAAAACGTCTTTAAGGTCATTGCTCCCCTCCTCTGAACCGTCAACCTTTAACCTTAAACTTGAACTTTAAACCTTGAACCTCGAATCGCCCTGGCGGAGAGAGAGGGATTCGAACCCTCGATACCCTTGCGAGTATAGCGGTTTTCGAGACCGCCCCATTCGGCCACTCTGGCATCTCTCCTTAATTAATTATCCACATAAATAAAAAGCTCCCTGGATCGGGGAGCTTTAAAAATAGTTTTTTTGCAAACTTATTCAAAACGAAGCGATTCAATCGGGTCTAGTCGTGACGCTTTCTGAGCAGGATAATACCCCGAGAGCAAACCAACGACAACGCAGATGAACAAGCCGAATAACATCCATACCCACGGTACGACAAAGGTTGTGATACCCATAAGACGTGATAAAAGGTTTCCAATGGCGAGCCCCAGTAATACACCCGCAATGCCGCCGAGCAAACAGACCACAAGCGCCTCAATGACAAACTGCTGACGGATGCGCAGCGGCGTAGCGCCCAGCGCCTTTCGTACACCAACCTCGCGCGTGCGCTCGGTCACCGACACCAGCATGATATTCATGAGCGCAATGGAAGCACCGAGGAGCGTTACAAACCCGACAACGAACCCGCCTATACGAAGACCGTTGGTGATTTCTGCCATATTCTCTTCGAGCGTTTCGCTTCGTTCGAGTTCGAACGAGTTAGGTTTCCCCACCGGATCCTGGCGGATATTGCGCATAATACCGGTTGCTTCACCCATGAAGTACTCAATTTTTGAGGGATCTGAAACCGACACGGTTATCTGGTACCATAGTCCGCGCCCCTGTGACATCTGGTTAGCTTTAATAATGGGGATCAGCACCATGTTATCGTAGTTGTCTTCGGCAAAATCACCTTTCTCCTCGATCACGCCGATCACGCGGAAGCGGTTTCCCGAGAACGTGACTTCCGACCCTTCAATGAGCTCGTTCTCCTTGTAAATTTTCTGGTAAATTTTGTACCCCAGTATTGCCGCCGGCGTGCCATACTGAATTTCGATCGGCGAAAAGTTTCTTCCCTGCACCAGTTGCAATCCCTTTATCCCGAGATATTGCTCATTCACACCGTACACAAAAACATTCGGGTTTGTCTTGTTTGAAAACCTTTTCACCTCGGCAATTTGCGTGAGGTTCGCCGAAACCGACACATCGGATGTCAGGTTGAACTGGTCGATGAACCGGAAAGCTTCACTCATCCGCAATTGCGGATAGGTTTTTTCGACAACGCCCTGCTCCGTGGAGCCTCTGTTCTCTTTTGAGGTGATGTCAAATGTCTTTCCTCCCAATGTTGCCAGACTTTCCGTGACGGAAACTTCGATCCCATCAATGGCTGTCAGCGTGCCAACCAGTGACATGATGCCGATCGCCACGATCAACGCTGTCAACACGGACCTGAGCAGGTTCGCCTGGACGGAGCGGAGGCCTTCACGGATATTTTCCAAGAAATTCATATCTGGCAGGAAGATTTATATGGTAATACGTTGCGAAAAGACGGCAAATGTTACAAAAGCGAACATATTTATAATTTTGTCGGCATCAATTTTCTGAAATTCGTTAAAAAAAGCAGTTATATTATAGTGGTGTGGTAAATTTAGCGTGAATAACAGGTATGTGTACGATGAGAAGCGCAATATTGTTAGTACTGGTCTGCATTTCGTCCATGGCTTTCGGGAACACAATCTTCATTCCGATGGATGAACGCCAGACCAACCACCTGAAAGCCTATGGCATTGCTTACTGGATTCTGAAAAGCGAAATGGAAGTTGACTGGCTGCTGAACTACCGCGGCGGGAGTTTTATGTGCCAGTACCATCCCGCCATACAAAACGAATTGGTCGTCCGCGGCGTGAGTTTTGAAATCCTGTCGGATGCACAGACCAATCAGATCATTTCACAAATCGCGAGCCCGGCAGTCAACTATGATATTATGAAGCTGGAAAAATACCCGCGCATTGCGGTGTATTCTCCAAAAACAAAACAGCCCTGGGATGATGCGGTCACCCTCGTCCTCACTTATGCCGAAATTCCATACGATGTTATCTTCGACGATGAAGTCATGAGCGGCGTGCTGCCCAAATACAACTGGATCCACCTTCATCATGAAGATTTCACTGGTCAGTACGGAAAGTTTTATGGACAATTCAGCAACAACCCCTGGTATATTGATCAGCAGCAGGAGTCGGAAGACCTTGCGCGGAAGCATGGATTCCATAAAGTTTCACAACTGAAGCTGGCTGTGGTAAAAAAGATCCGGGAGTTTGTCACCGGGGGTGGTTTTCTTTTTGCGATGTGTTCGGCAACCGATACCTACGACATCGCCCTGGCCGCCGACGGCATTGATATTTGTGAACGGATGTATGATGGAGACGGATCCGATCCCCAGGCCCAGCAAAAACTGAATTTTGATAATACATTGGCTTTTACGGACTTCAGGCTCGTCCGCGACCCCTATCAATACGAGTTTTCCGATATCGACAACCAGCCCAATGAGCGAGGCTTGCGTCAGGATAATGATTACTTCAGTATTTTTGAATTTTCAGCAAAATGGGATCCCATCCCAACCATGCTCACGCAGAACCACACGCGGGTGATCGCCGGTTTCTTCGGACAAACAACAGGGTTCAAGAAAAGTTTGATCAAGCCGGACGTCCTGATCATGGGAGAAAACAAGGACATCAAAGAGGCAAAGTATATTCACGGTGTTTTTGGAAAAGGCTTCTGGACTTTTTATGGTGGTCATGACCCCGAGGACTATCAACATCAGGTCGGCGAAGAACCAACGGATCTTAACCAGCACCCCAACTCCCCCGGCTACCGGCTGATCCTGAATAACATTCTCTTCCCTGCCGCAAAGAAGAAGAAACAGAAAACATAGCATCAGCTCAGATTAAATCACACGGCCATCGTCTACGCGATGTGGCGGTCTTTTTTGTTTTTTAATGCATCCGATCTCCCCTGACACCCAGGCTACGAACGATCACGGCTTCCTGTTCCAGCAATTCCCGCCATCGCGCCATAACCTGGTCCGCCGGGATGTACTCACGGGCCAGCTGTAAGAATGTTTTATAGTGCCCCGCTTCGGAGATCATCAGTTCATGGTAAAACAATGCCAGCTCAGGATCTGGTATATTTTTCCAAAGCAGTTTGAACCGCTCGCAACTCCGGGCTTCGATCAACGCGTTGAGCAGCAGCTTTTCCATGAGTTGCTGGTCACGGTTTCCGCCCTTTCGCATCACCTGGTTCAACTTCTCGACATACTCATCCTTCCGGGCGATGCCCAGTGCAAGCCCACGCTTGTGCAACGCCTCAAGTACCCGCGTGAAGTGAGCCCATTCTTCCGCGACGATCGGCGTTAATGTGCGGACGAGCTGCTCCTTCTCCGGATAACTGACGATAAGGGAGATGCACGATGACGCGGCCTTCTGCTCGCAATATGCATGGTCAACGAGTATCTCGCGAATATGTTTGCCGGCGATGTCTATCCACCGCGGATCGGTCGGCAATTCAAGCCCGAGCGTAAATTTGTCTTTAGCTTCCATTC
>DASPJC010000483.1:0-22742 GCA_035628815.1 Ohtaekwangia sp.
AGCACGCCTTCCGGATCTTTTACCAGGGGGCCGTAGCCAGCCGCGGGACCTGAAGACAGGTGCGGGCTACCCAGGAGGGGTTTTGTGACGAAGTGCTGCAGTCCAAGAAATCCGATGCTTGCAATGCCCGATGTTTGGAGAAATTTTCGTCTGGATAGTGAATGCCTGCGTTGCATAATGGCGATTTGGGTGACAAAGTAGTAAAGAATAAAGAGGTCGGCTATCCACGTTTCAAAATGCACAAGTCGGTGATGTGTAAACGTGATATCACTTGAATATGATTGTAATGCACCTATTCTTCACACAAACACTTATTTATCATGTGGTTGAATTCTTGTATTTAAAGTTTAAAATAACCATCACAGATGACATCTTTGAACCTTTATTGTGTAAAAATTCACGGAGCGGCAATTTTGTTTATGACGATATTATGCTATAATTGTGTACAATTACACACCGATTATGAGCCAGACTGAAGAAAGATCACTGGAAATGGAGCTTAAAACCTTCGCTTTTCAGAACTTCGAGATGCCCTCGGACTGCAAGAATCTCGACCAGATCCGCTTTTATATCCGGGAGTTAAGCATGAAGATCGAGGAGTATAAAAGGCGGTTCAACTATGTTCCCAGTATAGCCTATACGTTGCTCGCACAGTATAACGCCCGGCAAAGCAGCCTGGTACACCGTGAAGTCAAAAAGTCTTATTGATCGGGCATGCGCTACATTCCTTCTCCTATTCCCATTCAGTGCGACTGGGTTTACAGCGCTACCGCCAACAAATCCGGTCGCATGCAGTATCACAAGATCAAGCCCGGCCACAGCAAGCTCCGCATTAGCCGCACGGAGTTTATCCGCACCTATAATGCAGCCGAGATCATCGCACTACGGCCCATTCAATCGTCGGGCAACGAAACCGATTTCCAGATGGAGTTTTATATCTGATCTCAGGCAGGCACCGTTGTCCCAAGTTTTTTCAGCGCCTTGTGGATATCGACCCCTTTTCCCAGCACGCCCTTAAAAAGATCTCCCGTTTCTTTCAGCCGTGCCATGGCATTGTGCAGGGTGAAGTCTGTCATCTTCAAACCGCGTTTCACTTCGTCCCATTGCAACGGCATGGATACTGTTGCTCCCGGCTTTGGTCGCAGGGAATATGGAGCAGACACTGTCGCCTGCGGCCGGTTCTGCAGAAAGTCAAGGTAGATCTTTCCCTTCCTGTTCGCCGTTAACCGTTCGATGCTGGTGAACCCGGGAAGCTCACGCTGCACCAGTTTTACGATCGCCCGTCCAAACTCTTTCGATTCTTCGTACGTGTATTTCGCACCCAGCGGAATGTAAATGTGCAATCCGGTGGACCCGGAGGTTTTGCACCACGACGGTATCCCTGCCCCTTCCAGTACCGCATGCGTGACACGTGCCGTTTCAATGACTTCCTCAAAGGGATTTTTGTCCGGGTCCAGGTCAATAATACACCAGTCGGGGTGATCGGGGCGCTGCACACGACTGCTCCAGGGATTCATTTCGATGCACCCGAGCGCGGCAATGTACAGGAGGCTTGCTTCGTCTGTACAAACCATGAAATGCTTGTCGCGCTCATCGGTGTCGCTATGGTACAGATAGGTTTCAATCCACGGTGGAACTTTGCCTGTGACATCTTTCTGATAAAAGCTTTTACCATGGATGCCATTCGGAAAACGATTGAGCGTTTGCGGCCGGTCTTTCATATAGGGCAGCATGTAGGGTACTACCTGGTAGTAGTAGTTCAGCATATCGCGTTTGGTGGTGTTGTCTTCCGGCCAGAATACCTTGCTCAGGTTCGTGAACTTCAGATCATGGCCGCCGATACTCCGTACCTGGGTTTCTTCGGAAGGATTCAGCAAGCTTTGCCGTTCTTTTTTTCCGGGCGCGGTCACTTTCCGGGTGATGGCGTTCTTTTCTTCTTCGACGGCTTCTTCGGTTCGGATAGGCGTTTCCATGATGACTTCTGCTGCATGTTTGTCTTCCCTTAATCCTTTAAACGATGGATGCCTGATCGTGCCGCCATTGCTGACGGTGCGATAAGTGATCTCGGCGACAAGCTGTGGCTTAACCCACGTGACCTTGGCTTCGGGCGGGTCCGGGCGGAAGCGCGAGGGCTTATTGTAGTCGGGAACTTCATTGAACGGGCATTCCCGCGTCTCCAGGGGCTTCAGTTTACGAAGTATCTCCGCCTGCATCTCGGTAGTAAATCCCGTTCCTACCGGGCCGATAAAGATCAATTCGCGATCCTGGTAAACACCCATCAGCAAAGCGCTGAACAGTTTCGATGACTTTGCATTGCGCGTATAACCAGCAATCACGACTTCCTGTTGGCGAACCGTTTTGATCTTCAGCCATTGCTTCGAGCGTGTGCCGGGCAGATAAGGACTATCCGCTTTCTTGGCAACGATTCCCTCCAGCCCGATCTTGTCAGCCAACACATAAAACTCCTTCCCGGTGATATCAAAGCTTTCACTGAGCTTGATCAAACCATTTTGCGGAATAATGCCACGCAGAATCTCCCGTCTTCTCTCAAGGGGTTCCTTCATCAGGTCTGTTCCGCCCAACCACAATATGTCGAATGCATAAAATACGAGTTGTCCATCCGCTTCACTCCGCCAGGTCTGCAGCGCCTCGAAATCAGGAAAGCCTTTGTCGTTTACAACGATGATCTCGCCATCTACCACGGCGCGAACATCCCAGTCTTTCAAAGCATTGTAAACGGGATAGAATTTCTTATTGAATGATTTATTGTTTCGCGAGCGAATGTCAATCTCATCATCGATAAAGGCGATGGCACGAAAACCGTCCCATTTCACTTCGTAGATCCAACCCTCGGCATCGAAAGGCTCATCAACCAGTGTGGCGAGCATGGGTTTTACGTCTTTGGGAATGGGCGACGCGCGCTTTTTTTTTGAGGGTATGTTACTTTTCTTTTCCGTGGAAGGTGACACTCTCTTTGCTTTCACCGGTTTGGCTTTCGATGACGGTTTCGTCTTGCTCTCCGAACTTCGGTTACTCGACCACTCCCTTGCATCTTTGCTTTTAGCAATTTGCTCGAGCGTTTTCCCGGAGACAACCGATTTATTTTTTTCAGTGATATCTGTCTCCACGGCGTATTTGTCGCGATGTTTGATCAGCAACCAGGCATTCTCTGCCCTGTTCGGCGTTCGGACCAGAACGAATTCGCCCTTTAATTTTTTGCCATTCATCCTGAACTTGAGTGACCCTGAATGAAATCCTTTGAGCAGTATCTTTTCCTGTTCTGCTTTGTCACCTGCTTCTTCCAACGGTTCATATGTGCCTTCGTCCCAAACGATCACGGTTCCCGCCCCATAGTTTCCTTCAGGAATAATTCCTTCAAAATCTTTGTAGTCGTAAGGATGATCCTCGACCAGCATGGCGAGTCGTTTGTCGGCCGGATTCATCGAAGGCCCTTTTGGAACGGCCCAGCTTTTCAAAACTCCACGAAGTTCAAGCCTGAAGTCATAGTGAAGTCGCGAAGCGGCATGTTTCTGAACGACAAAGTGCAGCTGCTTGCCGGAGCCCTTTCCCCCTTGTGGTTCGGGCGTATTGCGGAAGGATCGCTTCTGCTTGTAAGTTGTAAGCGTCATAGTAAAACAATTGCTGAATTTTCATGCCAGCAAACAGCCTGGACGATAGATCGCATACACTGCCTAGCCACAGCGGGCAGTTTGCGTCCATCAGAAATGGCATTTGATTTTTAGTGTCCACAACGACAATAGAGCATGGAAATTTTGCACCGCACTAAAACGCTCATATCCGTTCTCGAATTCCGCAGGCTGTTGGTCGATCTGCTGGAAAAGCGGCCCGATATCTATATTCGGTACCGTCTGCTTGGCGACATGTGGGCTAAGAATTTCATGCGTATCATCCTGGTCACATCACGCGGCGTGCTGGTCAATGACGAGATTGGTAATAAACTCATCGCGCTTCAGGATCTCGCGATGGTCATGCAATTCGAGATCGAGAAAAGCTTCCAGGAGTTCCAGCCTCACTTTCATTATGAGGTACACCCTGATCCCGCTTGAAACATCACTCAACGTTTATTGCGACCGGTCTTCTTCTCGGAGTGATCCCGCTTATAGTTCACGTCTTTTTTGTTGACCCGGTCCGGATCCTGGCCAGACTCCTCCCCTTCGTGATTAAAAGCTTTGTCCATCGCACTTTGCTTATCTTCGAAAGTCGTGCCGTTTTTGTCGTTCTTGATTTTTGGTTGTTCCATGATGTTGCGTTTTTATTTTTACTTATCAACGGTTGCCCTGGCTGCCGCCGTCATCACTTTGATGACCGGCGTTCCCCTCGCGACTGCCGCCTGAACTCTCCCCTGAGCCTGCATTCATTTGCCTTGCCTGGCCCGGTTTACTTTCAGATTTTAATTCGTTCCCGGCGGTTTGCGGTGGTCTGTTGCGTTTGATTTTCTTCATCGAAATGATTTCGATAAATCTAATGCCCGGATTGCGGGCATTGGGCATTAGGCATCAGGCATTGGGTATTAGGTTATGGGAATTAGGCCTTGGGGATTGGGCCTTAGATGGACTCTTCGGGATTTGGAGATTGTTTGAAATGGTCTTGGGATCAGGCATTGGAGATTCGCCTGCCTGCCATTGCGTTCGCTTCATTCGGTAGATGGTCATCCGATTAGGGCACTGGGGCTTGGGCCTTAGAGGGAATTGTTGGGATTTGGGAGATTGTTCGTTTGAAATTGTCTTAGGATCAGGCATGGGGAGATTCGCTTGCCTGCCATTGCGTTCGCTTCAGTCGGTAGATGGTCTCCGATTGGGGCATTGGGGCTTAGGCCTTAGTGGAATTGTTGGGATTTAGAGATTGTTCGTTTGAATGCTCTTGGGTTAGCGCAGTAACCTCCCTAGAGGGATACGGGTGACGCGGTCTGAATCACGCGTTTTTCGGTCGGGACTTTCAGTGCCGGTACGTAACGCCTGGCTTCCTTTTCGGTCAACCTGCCATGGTTGCTTCCCATCGCCGACGGCGGAAGATAGCTTTGGTCCATGCGGCGGATTGCCTCACCCAGGGCCTCGATCTTCATCAGGTGCGAAGCGGCGCGGGAGGCAACGGTTGGGCTATTGATACCGGTAACCGTCACGCCGGTGATCCTGCCTTGTGCGTCGTGCTGATGTTTATAGCTGTAGTCCGGGTACTGTTGGTAAATCAGATAGAGTTCGTACGCGAGTACTTCAATGGAGTCGCGTACTGACCGGTAGTCACTGCTTGATCCAATTTCGTTGTATTGTTTCGTCGGCGTTGTCGCAAGGTTTGCGGTCTGGCCGTTTACTGTTGCACCGGATAATAAAAACACTATTGTTATGCACACGCTGTTGAGACACTGATAATATTTTTTCATCACACACCATCCTTATGTTCGTTGACTTATTGTGATTAAAAGGCAGTGCCCGACTTTCAAGGGAAGCTGTTGTCCGGATACCCGGTAAGGTGGGGACTTTTACGGTGATCGTGTGGAATGGAATCTACAATGCGTAGTGTGCGCAAATGTTCAGGTGCGCATGGGTTGATGGGAATGTTTTGAAGATCGATGGCTTCCGGCGGCTTGCAAATGTTTGAGGGATGTGGGACAATACCAGAGGATGGTACCTTTGCTGTAGCCCGCCGGTTGGTACGGTGAAGATGCCTAAGACTTATTCGATGACTTTGATCAGCATGCCTTGTTGAACCGCATCGTTCGGTTTCATGCCGTTGAGTACGGCCAGTTCAGCCATTCGTTTTTGCGGCATGCCCAGGCTGGTGAGCGCCTGATTCAGCGTACCGTTTCTGGATACAGTTTTGATCCGTATCCGTTCGGGCTCGCGGTTTAGCTTACCGGGATCACTCAGCTGCCGGAAATGCGAAATTGATGCATCGAACGTTCGCGCGAAGTCATTAAACGAAGACCTTTCACTGACACCCATCATCAGGTAAATGTTGCCATTGTATTGTATCAACGTCGCCAGTGCCCGTATACTTTGCTGCTCTTGTTGTTGATCGGCAATCATCTCGATAGCCGGAAGTCCATTGATATTTCCTTTCTTGGATTCAACCAGGGTAAGCTGGTACCGTTGCAGCACACCGTTCGCCGCTTCTTCCAGTGAATTCCCCGGCGCCAGTGTAAGCAGCATCATAGCCCTTCCATCTTTCGAAGCCATCTGTACCTGCTGGGGTGTGTTTTCAATATTCCATCCCGTCGGAACGGGGAACTGAAACCTCAGCACGGGATGATAGAAAACATTGTCTTCGATGTATCCCTGCTTCGGATCTTCACCGTAAACAATGCCATCAATCATTTTCAGGTAGCTGTTACGGTTTACACTGAAGTCTGTAGCTTTCGATTTCCTTTGCCAGTTTTCGGCAAGTTTGATGACCTTCCCTTCGCGGTCAGCCGGGTTAGGGTGCGTTGATAAGAAGTCCGGTACTTCCTCGGCGCCTGAGAGTTTACCCAGTTCGTCGAGGGTACGAAAGAATCCCGCCATCTCCCGTGCATCGTAACCGATCTTGCCGGAGTACTCAACGCCCAGCTTGTCCGACTGGCTTTCTGCGTCCCGTCCGAATTTCAGGAACAGCAACCCGATGCCGGACTGGGCGATATCAGCATACTGCGCGAATTCGGGGGCAATCACTGTTCCGGCAACAAGACCAACCTGTGCCAGCATCGCCCGGCTGTATTGCTTGGCCGAGTGCCTGGCGGTAATATGTCCTATTTCATGACCGAGGACGCCGGCAAACTGCGCTTCATTATTAAAGTGCGCCATAATGCCGCGCGTGAAATACACATAACCTCCCGGCACGGCGAAGGCGTTCACGACCGGCGAATCAACCACTTTGAATTCATATTTCAGATCGTTCCGGTGCGAGATGGAAGCCATCTGCTGTCCTTTTTCACGAATGAATTTTTGAAGCTTTTCATCTTCATACAATCCGAAGAAGGCCATGATTTCAGGGTCAGACTGCTTTCCCATCGCAACCTCCTGCCCTTCCGACATAAGCATAAGATCATTTCTACCGGTGACAGGATTTTTGGCACACGCCCCCGCAAGGATAAAGACTGCCAGGAGCAGGCAGCGGCTTACTACGTTTTCCATGGTATAGGATCGATATGCAGTAATGCCTAAAAACTTATACCCGTTTGGCGGATCGCTGAGAACACGCGCATCCACTATTTCATCATGCTCAGAAATTTGCCTTTCGGAAACTTAGCGCGATAGGTTGCTTTCACCTTTTCCTGGACCTGGTTTCGATGCGTAAGGCCACAGATCTTCCACAACAGGAGGTAATGTTCTTCCTCTGACGGGTCAAAGTTCGCCTGATTGTTGAGGAAATTAAACGCCAGTTCCCCAGCCTCGTCAACGGTAAGGTTATGCAAAAAGTTATTTACCTGCCTGAGCTCTTCACTATAGTGACCCGTATAGGAAGGCACCAGCGCGGCGAACATCCGGCTCTCTTTTGCTTCGGCCGTGATGGCCAGGATCCGGGCAATCATACTGACAAGGTAATTATGATGCGGATGGTTACCCGCGAGCTGAAGACTGAGAAAAAGTGCGCGGTCGTATTGCTTTGAGAAAAAAGCGGCTTGCACGGATTCAAACTCTGCCATTCGCACGGCGCGCTGGAAAGAAGGGCTTTCGACAAAGTTTTTAGGATCTGACACCGTATCCATGAATCCCGCCAGTCGAGCCTTCCGCTGTGCGATATCGGGGTGCGAACTCAGCGAGTCGTTCGAAAAGATAAAGACGTTATCAACTTTCTTGCTGAACACACGCGGGCGTTGCTTCAGCCAATAATCCTGGAAAGGATATTTTGCCAGGTGAAATGGCTTGAAAAGGTCGACCCGGTATTTCGGAAACTCAGCGGAGTCGAGGATGGAAAGCAACGTTGCGATTTCAGTTTGCCGGTACCCGGCGTTGCGGAAGAACAGGTACCCCAGGGAGTCAGCTTCCTGTTCCATCCTGCGGCTGAACCGGCCCAATCCATACATCAGTTTCCGTGCGGAGTCCACCCTTTGCAGCGTTGCGTCGTCGTCGGTCAGTATTTTAGTAATCTCGCTTTTAACGTTCTTCGAAAATTTCGTCTCGACCTCGAGCAGTATCCGGGTCTTCATGTGCTCAAGCTCGTAATGCGCCAGTTCATGGGCCATCGTGAATGCAAGCTGACTTTCATTGTCAAGCCTGCTGAGTAGCCCAACGCTAACGATGAATGTCCCTTCGCCATAGCACGAAGCATTGGGGAGCGAACTCTTTAAAATGAGAACTTGCTTCGGCTGGTGTTTAAGGGTATTGCTGCGCAGGAGACGTTTCACGACGCTATCGATAACCGCCTGTAGCGAATCGTCTTTAATGAAGGCACCTTCCCGGATCCCTTCGATCAGGTAGTTTGTGCGCTCGGAATATACCTGTAAAACCTGCGACTTCCGTTTGGAAGTAATCGTGGAGACTTCATCCAGCATTTGCGCCCGCAGTGAACTCATCATCTCGCGGTCGTCGCTGCCATACGTCTTGCGCGGGATGTAACGGTCGGCTTCCTGTCCGGATACACTTCCCGGCAACGCTGCGATGACCGTCAGCGCATATAGTAGGAGCAGCTTCGGGCAGTAAGGATACATGATCGTCCGGTTAATCGGTAAAGGTAGCGAAAACGTGCCACTTCCCGTGTGAACGATCTTCGGGGAATCCCCATACTTACTTATGAGTGCTGCATCGGGTCGTGCACTTCCTTGTACTCGTACATGCCTCTGATGTTGTGGCTGAAATAAGCGTCATGAGATTCGGCGCTCATCAGGGCAGCATACTTTTCCAACGGGACGCCGAGATACTGGTGTATCCCGTCATTGACAAATTCTACTTCCAGGATTTCTTCGTCTTCGTGATAACCGACCGATCTGAGACTTGAAGAAGTTAAGGGCTCGCGATGCATAGTGTAATTTTCATCTGAGGCGTAAAAAGAAATGCCACGGGTTCAGTATCGACCTTAACGCACAAGACCGGTAGGAATGGCATAGGTGTCGGTCCAAGCGGAGCGTGTATCGTGATCAAAAGAGAGACTGACTATAGTTCGGCAGACGGAGGCTTAAGATGGTCCTCACTTGTTTGTCGGCCTGCGCACCATCCACCGCACAACGTCAATTAAAGGCACGGAAGGCCGCCCGCCAGTTGACTATATGGTACACGCATGCCGACAACTCAAATGAAAACTGCGTTGGGTTAAATGCTCCGGAATTGTTGGAGACCCTCAGTCTGAGGGCTTTATACAAAAGAAAACACAAGTCTCGCCACCAACGGCCCTCGTCGGGATGACTTGCGACAGTGTCTCGGGTTGGTGATCTCAGCCTGGTCGCTTTCCCAGGTCTCAATCACCCGCAGCTCAGACAAGCTATGCACAACTTTCACTATCACTTCTTTGCAAAAACCCGCCTGCGGTTATTAGCTGAATGTGGAAGGTCAACATGTGCGGTTTATTTGTTGGAGGACCTCCGCACTGGGCCACGGCGCAATAACAACAAAAGCTTTGGATTAACGTTTCACACTCTTCATCCGTTTTTAAATTTATCCTTATAAGTAAGATAAAGAACAATATTTGAAAGAAACATCAGTATTGGTAACATAATCCCTATTAAAAGTGTCAGAGAAACTACCCTTTCCAAAAGAATCCCACTGCTTCTAATTGCTTCGACAGACATAAATATTCTAACAAGGGAAAATCCTATGACCAAAACGCATAGCAACATAAGAAACGTTACCAGACGCGTTTTCTTCAATCTAATTAGTAAATAGATAAACCATGTGCAAGCCGAAATGTTTGCAATAACGGCCACACGGTGGTCCTCCATGAAAAAAGGCAATAAAAAAATCCCAAAAGAAATATATGTGTGCAGTTTAAGATGTCTTTTTAAAGACTCATTCCTGTGCACTTGATGGTTCATTTGTATCCAATTTAGATTCGATTTTACCGCACATCGCTAATAAGCTTAGTCGCAGCCTTGATCCAATCTACTAAGCTTTCCGTTTAAGTACTGAAGTTCGCCATCACCGACCATATGAACCTCCTTTATTTTGCACAAGTAAGAAATTGAATCAATATAGTTAATCTCTTGAGCCAAAGATTTTATTTCTTTACATCGAGCTGCAGCAGCATTGATTCTACTCATACCAATTATTACTTTATTAGGCATGCCACATATTTCAAAACTCCTAAACTTTGATTCATCAATAGGATAAGGATCTGTTGCAACACTCACAAGTGAATCCTGTGCGTCTACATATCCGCTATCTCCAAAATAGCAACATCCATGGATAACTGAATGCTCTGGGTCGAAATCTAAAACGTAAGCACCAGAAGACTGCAGATAATAAACAATCTGGCTTCGAATACCAGATTTCTCTTGCATTAAAAGTATAGAATCGGAATTGACTTGTAGCTTATTCAAATTATCCATAATTAGTAGGGAGGTTTTCGGTCCAATTCTGTCGCTAAATTGGCCATAGACTTGTACCCTAATCAAATAATATGACTCGTCGATTGGCGACGTACATCTGGTAATAGTTATTGGCACTCCGAAACAAAAGATGAATACAGTAATCAGAATTATTCGCTTCATAATTTCAATTTTCTTGTTCTACAACTTCTTTACTACCTATGTCAATTACAGACTGAAGTATTTTATTAACATTATCTTGATTAACTTTTTCAGTCCCTTCAATTGAGTAACTAATAGTTTCATTCGCATCCGTACCGGAACTTATCGCATGTTTAGTTATTGATTTAACTATTTGTCCATATTTAAATATACCTCCAGCCATTTCGTGCTTTTCTGGTGTATCCATATCACCCAAATCCTCAACTGGACTTCCTATCAACATATAATGACCAAGTTCATGCGCCGTTGTATGAAATTTTGATCTTTTATTTAATTGATTCTTTCCAATTGTAATACTAAAGTTAATGTAATAGCCACCTTCTAGCATCTCACCTTCACTCATGTCTTTAAAGTCGCCTAAATCATTTTGTTGAATAACCACCCCTGTTCGACCTATCATTTTGCCATCTTTGAAAATCTTCGTATTCTCCATTACTTCACGCCTCTTTGCATCAAATGAAACTAAGTCAACATCGAACACTTGTATGTTAAATTTAAAATATACTTCATTATTTGCTGCATCAACAAATCCATGTCCATTAAATTCTGAATCTAATCCCTTACTCCAAAACTGGCGCAAGTCTTCCCGCACTGGCCCGCGCGAAGGTGAGACTTGTGTTGCCATAGGCAGGTACCTGAAATCTTTGCAGTCTTCAGACTGCCGACCACGAAATTCAAATCAATATAACCGCCAAAGCTGTGAAGATACTAAACGTTAGCCATGCCAGACTTCAAAAAAATCGTCAAGCTTCCAACTATTCGCGTCTTTCCGTAAAAAGATGATATAACCCTTACTGCATACATTCCCACAATTAATTGCAAAATAGTAGCATCCTCTTTTTATTTCGTTGTCCAGGATGGGATTACTTAGACTAAAGGTTCCAAAATATTTTGGGCTTTTAAACAGAGAATCTGAATGGTGAAAATACAAATCCGTCGTTCTCAGCCGCAAATAATCTTTCCAAATGACTAGGGAGTCATTAACCGTTTTCTTTAATCTCCTTAAAAGATCGATATCTTGCTTAGACGTGTCTGCTCCTAAAAAATCTATTAAAGACGCTACCGAACTTGTTCTCGCATTATCAGGAAAAAATTCAGTATGGACTAGAATTTTCTCCTTTAAGTCATTTTCGAGATGCAAAGAATCTAATACGCTCTGAAGCGATAACTCCAGAACGGCATTAACATTCTGATTTTCTTTTACGTCAGCAGATCGAGTACTACATCTAGTAATCACGAGTAACATGAATAATACACAAAAGATTTTATCTTTTACTTTCATTATTTATTATTTACGGTTTGGTGTCAAATAACGTATCCGGAGTCCTACTCCGACATGTCCGAGGTACCCTTTATAAAGTCTAACACCGTGACCACTTGCTGCACCTGTTTTCGGGTCATACCCCGAAATATGTCACCGGCTCCTTGCATACTGATCAACATATCAGCGGGGTTATTTATCCAGTGGGCGACATCTTCTTCCCTCGTGTGATATGGTGTCCCACCTCCTATGTCAGAACAAAATGCAACTCCAGCCCCCTTAGGCAAATCCATTGCATCCTCAAGCAAAGAATCAAATGCATTGAGTGCTGCGACGAACCCAAACCGCGCAAGTCTTCCGGGCGGGCAGTGCGAAGGTGAGACTTGTGCCGCCATAGGCAGGTACCTGAAATCTTTGCAGTCTTCAGACTGCTGCCCACAAATTTAAATCAATATAACCTCCAGCAGCGTTTCCGGCAAACGCGCGTAGTTACCGGCGCTGCTGTAAATATAATCCTCCGGAAATCTTACTATCATCAGCTGCAACCGGATTTTGATGGAAGTAATTCAGACGTTGGTCCGGCTTTTCATTGGTCCGATAAAAAAAGGGTGAGCAGTTTCCCGCCCACCCTTTTTTAAAGGTTATGAATTCTACTTCTTCATGAACTTCTGCGTATCGCGAATTCCGCTTGTTCCCTGAACCTTCAGGTAATAGATACCACTGTTCAACCCGAGATCGATGGTGTTGATCTGGTAGCCTTTCAATGCTTCTGCACTGACGCGAACCCGATGAACCAACTGACCTTGTGCATTGATGATCATCAACTCGACGTCCCCTTCGATCTTGCGCGTCACATCAAAGTTAAGGTTGTCAATCACGGGCACCGGATAAAGCGTGATGCCCGAACCTATCCCCTCGGCTCCTGCCGCTTCACCCGGCGTACGCATACGGGCCGCCGTTGCTGCGCCGTTGAAGATGGTCACCGTTGCCGTATTACCCTGTCCACGCACACCGTGTCCTGAAGCTTCCGAGAAGGGCTCTGCCAGCAGTGTATGGGTTCCGGGCGCAAGCAATTGCAATGCCTGGCTCTTCAACAGGTACGGGTTGGTGTTGTCAATGTTCCTTTGTGAGCCGTTTACTTTAAACTTCACGCTTCCAACCGTTGCCGGGGAAGTATTGGCACGGATATTAAGATTCGCAAAGTCAGGATGGTTTGCATCCACGGTAACACTATCATCGAAATTAAGAACCACTTCACCTGTGCTGGTATTCACCAGGCTGAAGTCCGTGACAAATGTTGTGGCGTTGATGATGGTCACAACGGCCTGGAGGGACTGGCCTTTCTGCCCGTGCCCACTGGCTTCCATGTACGGCTCACCCAGCAGCGTGTGATTCCCGACACCTAGCCCTGACAACACATTTGCTTTAAGAAGGTAAGGATTCGCGTTGTCAATGTTCTTCTGAGAACCGTTGACCTTGAACTTAACGCTGCCGATTGTCTCCGGCGTCGTATTCGCGCGGATGTTCCAGTTCGCAAAGCCCGCGTCGGCACGGTTCAGTGTGATCTGATCCGTGAATTCGGCGATGACTTCACCCGTGGTTGTGTTGATCACACTAAAGCTGGCGACTGCAAAACGAATCACCGACAGGTGGAATGTATCTACATCCATGGCACCGCGGGCATCTTCTGCAATAACGGCCAGGTCGTACTCGCCTTCATCTCCGACGAGCGGTTTGATCGCGTATGACGCGTAACCGTTACCACTTCCAGTCAATGTTATGAAGTCAGGAAGGTCCTGCAACGTTACCGTTACGAGCGAATCGTCTTCATCCGTCGCGGTGAACGTGACGTTCAGCGTCTGCTTTTCAAGCACCGTTGCATCGGCAATATCGGCCAATACAGGCGGGATGTTCGCGCCGACGGTCAGGGTAACCGGAACGAGTGTCCACGGCGATACAGGATCGTTGCTGGCAATATTGAGGGTATCGGTATATACACCGGCTTCGAGATCTTCAGCATTGAATGTTACATCTACTGTAACTGACCCACCGCTGGGTACTACGCCGGATAGCGGACTTACGACTAACCACGGCGCCTGAGGCTCCCCGTCATATATCGCAAGATTATCGACGTCGAATGTGGGGCCATCATCTTCCATCAGGGACAGCACCACTACCTGTTCGATATCACCCGCGAAGCCTTTGCCGGAGAATACCGGTGCATCGTCGATGTAGATCGTGAAGTTGGAGGTCGCTCTTTCCACGTCAATCCTGAGTTCGGCATAGCCATTGGGCCAGCTGCCGGGCACAGGTACAAATATTCCGCCGGCAGTATCCACTAAAACCTGCATGGTTCTATCCGGGCTGATCTGAAACCTTGTATTTACCAGTTCTGCCGTAGTGGATTGAGGGATGATCTGCCACGTAACACCGTCGCCCTGAACATCGATCTTCATGGTTGTCGACGATATAGGTTCCGTTCCAATTGCCACGAGCGGAGAGAAAGCCAGAGACTGACCGAGGCTGTCTGCAAGTCCTCTGAAATGTTGCGCACCGGTAAACGGATTATCGGTTTCCACTGTCCAGTTTCCGAATTGTCCGGACCAACCTTCTTGTCCATTGATATTGCCTGGTGCAAATTCCTCAAAGCTTGTTGCATAGAGTTCAGTACCGGCATATTTGCTGACCGGTGAAACGATCGCTGCACGGTCGTCGAGCTTCAGGGTTCCAGCGCCTGGTGTCGTACGGGTATCGGTGGATAGTATCCGCTCCTTCTGTACTGCTGAAGCGCCTGCCGTTGCAACCGCTTCGAACGAGAAGTTCAAAGGACTTTCGCCGCTGTTCGAGATCGTCAGCGTCTGCGTTGCGCTTTCACCAACAAACAATTCCTGTGTCAATGATCCAGGCTCCACGCTGATGACGGCGGGTTCCATTACCTCGAGCGATGCCACGATGCCGACCAGCGGAGCGTTTGACGCATTGCTGTTGACAAGTATGCCCGATACGTAGAAACCGGCTTCGATATCTTCGGCGTCAAATAAAGCTTCGATCGTTTGTGAAGCTCTTACCGGGATGGTTCCGGAAGCTGGGTTCACGGAAAGCCATGCGCGTGCATCACCGAGAATAACAACATCATCGATCTGCGCATACCAGTTCCAATCCCCTTCGTTGGGATCGTAATAATGCCAACGCAATCTGAAGGATGCTGCACTTCCAAGCGCGTCGTCCAGGGCTACCGTTACATATTCGCCCGGTGTTCCGCGGAATGTGCCATGATCCTCATTCCAGCTCAGGACATTGGTCCACGTCGAGCTTCCTTCTACCTGAACGTCCACCTCGAGGAAATCAAGGTTGGCAAAATTCGAGTAACTCGCATTGAATTGCACGGCGATGTTTTTGTAACCGGCTGTGCTCATCCATGGGGAGATAAGTTCCGCATCGTACTCCGCTTCACCGGCCGCATCGCTGCTGACAGTAGCGGCTTCACCTGTGCCGCTGTAGTTGCCTTCGCCCCAGCTGGCTGCGAAATCCCACACGACACCTGTTCCGGCGTTGTCTACTACACTCCATCCGGAAGGCGGGAATGTACCGCCGTCGAAGTTCTCAGTGAGTATCGGTGCACCTGCCAGTACTTCCAGCGTCGATAATTTTTCCGCGGCTGGCCTGGATAACTTTGTATCCTCTGCGACCTTGCCGGTAATCCGTTCATCCGATCTCCAGTTTGCGAATTTGCTGACCGGACCGGGTAACAAGCTGGCAACATCGGTATCAGCACCGATCACCTGGATACTATACTCCAGCGGATTGCCACCGGTGTTGGTGATATCGAAAGTGCGCACGGTGTCTTCCCGGTAAGCTACGGTGGCCTGGAGGACGGTCGGATCCACCTCGATCGCGGGCTCGCCGTATACGCGAAGCGTTGTTGCCACGGTCAATTGTTCTACGTCCGCGATATTGACCTTTATGTCTGAGCGATAGGTTCCGAATCCAAGCTCGGTGGCATCGAAGTTCACAGTGATCTCAACCGATTCGCCGGCATTCAGATCGCCAGATTGGGGCGACACTGTGAGGTACGGTGGAATAAAGTCATTGGTGCCATCGATAATCGTAACATCATCCAGGTCCAACGTCGGACCTGCCACCTCCATGAGCGACAGGATCACCAGCTGCTCAATGTCGCCGGTAAATCCCTGCCCGGTAAATACTTTGTCCTCGTTAAAGTAAACGCTGAATTCTGAAGATGCGCGATCCACTTCGATGGTCAGATCAAAATAACCCGCGGGCACCGGGGCGGAGATCGGAAGCAATGTTCCGCCGCCGTCGGCTACAAGGGCCGAAGCTGTTCCATCCGGACCAAACTGCACACGTGTATTGACAAAGCCTGCTGACGGTGATTGCGGGATGATCTGCCAGGTAACGTCGCTGCCGTCGAGATTAATTTTCATGGTCGCCGTCGATTTGTCTTCGGCACCAATGGATACTACCGGTGAGAATGCAAGCGACAGTCCGAAACCATCGGCGAGGCCTCTGAAATGCTGACTTCCGCTGGCAGCGCTTTCTTCTTCAACAGTCCAGTTTCCAAACTGGCCTGACCATCCTTGCTGTCCATTGATATTGCCAAGCGTGAATGACTCAAAGTCGGTCGAATACTGCTCGGTAGACATTTGGCCCTCGCTTACGCTGCTGCGCGCGACGGTGTTTGCAGAGGGAATAGCCTTCGATCCTGTAAGACTGACATTCACGCGTGCGGCAGACTGGTTGGTGCGCGGTGTGGTCGGAATGCGTGCGGCGCTGCTTTTCACATTGGCAGAGGCTGATTTCTTTTGAACGGAAAAGGAAGAAACACCTTTACCCTCAACCGTGATATCGTAGGTATAATCACCTGATCCATTATTGCTCAGGGTGAACGTCTGCGAAGCGGTCTCTCCTTTCTGCAGTTCTTCATACAATGAATCCGGGCTGACGGTGAATTCAGGGCCTAATACCTTCAATACTGCCGGGATAGCGATCAGTTCTTTATTGGGTACATTATTTATAATGTTGATAGATGCCGGGTACAGTCCTCCTTCGAGTCCTGTCGCATCAAAAGTAACTTCAAGTTCAACTTGCTGACCTGGCGCTACGGTACTTTCCATGGGTGCCACGGTGACATAGCCGGGGCCTCCGAGATAATGAATGGCATTGTGATACAAGGTCGGAAGATCTCCTTCCCACTGCAATGGATCACCGTTGCCGAGGCTTGGAAGCATATTCAAAGCCACGACATTGCCATTGACAGCTGCAAACAGCTCACCGTTTGCCCATTCTGCCAGTGCTGTTGCACCGGAGGCGAGGCCTACGTTCTGCACATACCCGCTGTAATCCAGCGTAGTTACACCTTCCATTACAGCGTGGCCGGGTGCCAGGATCGTTCCGAGCGCGGTTACAACGTTCGCATCTGTCGTGGCAGGCGTGAAAGGACCGTATTGCTCATCGATAAAACGTCCGGCCATTTGCCAGGCATCGTATGAGTATGCGAACTGGTTGACGATCACTTTTCCGCCCTGGTCGACATAATCGGCCAGTACATCGCCGATGGTCTCG
This sequence comes from Ohtaekwangia sp., assembly GCA_035628815.1. Classification (GTDB taxonomy): domain Bacteria; phylum Bacteroidota; class Bacteroidia; order Cytophagales; family Cyclobacteriaceae; genus Ohtaekwangia. The sequence continues at coordinate 17,520 of DASPJC010000483.1, forward strand.
GGTGCGACGCCGCCCGTCGCGAGCCACTGCCCGTTATTGGTGGTGAATACAATGTCAAACGGCGCAAGGTCAGCTGCTGTAATCGACGGCAGTGATGCAACGGGGAATACGGATGCATCGACGTCTTCAAAGGCGTCCAGGATCGTCTCGATATCGCTGACATCGCTGTCTGGTGTAAGAATCAGCACCGACGTCGTCACCGCTGATTTCCGGATGGAGCGAATGGTAACGACGGGAGATCTCTTGATGTCGCCTGCGGATTGTTTCCGGGCTGTCGATACAGCGCCAGATGATTTCGCCGGGATGTTGATATGTTGTACAGTCGCCACCGCCGCAGGAGCAGCGCCGGCCGACACCTCAACGGTGAAGACGAGGTCGCTCGCGCCCGTATTCTGAACGGTAAGCGCCTGCGTGGCCGTATGATCTGTGAGTAACTCCTGGTATAATGAATCGGGGCTGACGACGATGTCCGGAGCCTCAAGACCTTCGCCGGATAAGGCTACCGTGAAGGTGGGATTGGCGGGATCATTGGTTTCCAGTGTCAGTGTTCCCGTCGAGACGCCCAGTGAAGAAGCTTGATATGTGACAGTAACAGTTTCTGTCTCAAATGGCGCCACGCTGAGGCTATCGTTAAAGTCGGTAGTGAAGTCGGCGTTATCTGATGTGATGTCGCTAATGATCAAAACTTCTGCGCCCGCGTTGTGAATGCTGAGTGTTTTGCTGCTTGAACCGCCTTCAAACACGCCACCCAAGTCGATGGAGTCCGGCGATACCGACGCGATGGGTGCGCCGTTGCTGATGACGGTGAGCGTTACCGGCACCGTCAGCGTATCGGTAACCGGGTCATTGCTGACGATAAAAAGTTCTTCCGTGTAAGTACCGGCGAGTAAACCAGCGGCATCAAACGTGACCGTGACATCCAGGCTTCCGCCGGCTGGCACAGATCCGCTTACGGGATCCGGCGTGGCATATGCGAATGCGCCTTCTATGGTAAAATCAAGCGGCCCTTCACCGTTATTTAAAATCGTAAGGGTTTCAGTCGTTGTTTCTGCTGTTGCCAGGGTAGCCGACAATGTTGTGGGCGATACCGCGATTTCAGGTGCAAAGTTGGTGGTTTCTTCCACGACGTTGGAGATCGCCGAAGCATTTCCGAAAAAGTCGGCGGCCTTGATGGCAAAGAAATACGTCGTGCCGGGTGTGAGGCCGGTAACGGTAAAGGACTGTGCTGTTCCGGCAGCTGCTGGTGATGGTGGGTTGGCAACCGCTGTCGCTTCGTCAAGATTATCTTCCGTAATAGGACTTGTTGAATAGCGGATATCGTACGTAGATGCTGATCCGCTTCCGGCATCGGCCGGGGCAGTCCAGGTGAGTGTTACACTTGTGATACCTGCATCGGCGCTGAGATCTGTAACAGCTTCCGGCGGTGTGGCATCATCCTCCTGCAGCGCCGCAAAGGCGTTGATTCTTCCTTCACCTAATAAGCCTGCGAATGATGGATCGGCAGCATCGATATCGTCTGATGTTTCAGTAATACGCGCGCGAACCATTGCCGGTGTGAGACCGGATCCCGGTCCGCCGAATTTTGAGATGATCAGCGCGGCCAGTCCCGACACGTGCGGACAGGCCATTGAAGTACCCTGGAAAAATCCATACTGGTTGTTGGCCAGTGTACTCAGTACGCCTTCCTGTGCCACGGTGTTCGTTTCGCCACCGGGAGCGGCGATGTCAACCCAGGGACCGAAGTTTGAGTACCACGCTTTTTTATCTTCATGCGTCACACCGGACACCGCGAAGGTCGCTTCATAGAACCCGGGATAATGTTGTTCGTTGGTGTCGCTGTTTCCCGCCGCGAAAATTACAAGACCACCATTCAGCGGGCCGACCTGATTGCCTTCTTCATCGCGACCTGCTTCGGCAATGAAATAATCGATCCCATCCAGTACGGCCTGTTCGAAGACGCCCGGAAGTGTATAGCCCCAGCTGTTCTGGGAAATGACTGCGCCGTTATCCGCGGCATAGGTGTACGTATCGGCAAAACCACCATTCGCTGTTCCTCCAAAGGCCGCGCACGACATCAGCCGGACACCGTCCCCTGTTCCGCTTCCTCCGGCTACACCGGCTACGCCAATACCATTGTTAGTGACGGCTGCGACAGTACCGCCGACGTGTGTACCATGATCGTCCGGAAAGATGTCACCGGTATCATCACCAAAACCGTATCCATTGATGTCATCGATATAGCCATTATTATCGTCATCGATCCCATTGCCGGGAACCTCATCGGTGTTCACCCACATGTTGGCGGCAAGGTCAGGGTGGTCAACCTGGATACCGCCATCCGTTACGGCCACGATAACACTGCTGTTACCGGTTTCAAGGGCCCATGCCTGGATAAGGCTGATGTCGGAACCGGGCGTGCCACCGGTTTGCCCCGTGTTATCATAATGCCACTGCGCGCCGAGGAGTGGGTCATTGGATGGGCCATCCAGCGGCACGAGGCTGTTCTTATTATAGACTACAGGGCCGAAGATCTTATTGTTGGCGCCGATCACAGCTTTTTCGTAGATGGGTTCTGCGATCAGGATCTGCGCGATATTCCGGTAGGCAGAAAGGGCGGCGACTACAGAGCTTGCCTGATCCATCTGGACCTCGTACCACAGATGCAATCCGTAGCGGCGATGCTTCGCTTCGAATTTGCCAGCGGATCGGAAAACACGCTGTATGGCATTCACCTTGAATTGCTGGCTTACATTGTCCAGCGATTGAATGCCGGTTAGCAAAACATTGTTGGCTGTTCTGGTTGTTCGCGCGCGTTCGATCTGGGTTGCGAGATCGTCTGATACCTTAATCCGGAGCAGACCTTTTTGAATTCCGTTCTGGCTTTGTGAGAAACCAGGCTGCGCGAGAAGGAAGACCATTAGAAAGACAAGACTGAATGCAAGCGCGATACGCTGCAAAATCGGGTAGCGATTCTTCATGAGAGACAGTTTTAGGTTAATGAGTAAAATATATTATAGCCGGCGCACGCTGCCTGCATTTCAATACGAATACGAATGGTTGGGGCTGATCCGAATGCTCACGCTTGTCGTACGCACAATTCACCTAACGATCGAATCACGGATGGAAATTAGTAAAAACTTACTGCGGGCAACGCGATGTCAAATTTTTTTTTTGTGTGTTTGAACAAGAAACAACGAAATACGTCGTTGCCTTGCACTTCGTGTGATGATCACGTGAAATAAAATTTTATTGAAGCGGATATGGAAGAATAATATATAGGTGATCGTTCTGTTTCTGCATTCCGGAAGCATCAATCGAATGCAACAACAGCTTTCACAATTTTTTTTCTGATGTGCATACTCGCTGTGTGTTCGGCAACAACGACCGAAAAGGTAGAATGCCCGTGCTTCAACCAGCGCGATTTATGAAACCTTAGAATTCAGGCCGCCGATTTCTCCGGTTAATAATTCTTTTATCATGGTTTACTTAAGTAAAATATAAACCCGTGTAAAGAATCAAAGAATGTTTTTGATCAGCGATAACATTCCTTCCGGATTAATGCCGAGCCAGAGCAACACGATCGCCAGGATCGCCATGGTAAAACTGCTGAAGATGTAAACCAGGGGTTGCAATTCAGCCGATGGTGCCACGACGGGCCTGCGATCGAACATGACGGCGATGACCTTTATATAATAGTATAGTCCTATAACGCTGTTGATCACCAGGGCAAAGACCAGGACCCAGTGTTGTGCGTTGATGCCGGCGGCGATGACATAAAATTTCCCGATGAACCCAGCTGTCAAAGGTATGCCTGCAAGCGAAAGCAACATGGCACTGAATACCACCGCGGTGAGCGGTCTGCGCCAAAGCAGTCCCCGGTAATCTTCCAGTAATTCAGCATCGCGCTCTTTGTCAGACAATGTTGCCATAATGCCGAACGCGCCCAGGTTGGTGATAAAGTATGCAACCAGGTAAAAGCTGACTGCCTCGACTCCCAGCGCATCACCGGCGAGGAACGCCACGAGCAGATAGCCGAGGTGGGCGATGGATGAGTAGGCCAGTATCCGTTTCACATTGCTTTGCCGCAGTGCCAGGAAGTTGCCAACAAACATTGACGCGATGGCAATCACGGTGAAAGCGGTGACAAACAGGGGGTACCGGTGGCCGTCAAGCATCGTGAAGAACCGGACGAGCAGTGCCACCATTCCGCCCTTGGAAACTGTTGCGATGAAAGCCGTCACCGGTGCCGGTGCACCTTCGTAAACATCGGGGGTCCACATATGAAACGGGACAACACCGAGTTTGAAGCCAACACCAACGATGAACATGCCGAACCCGCACATCATGACCAGCGGCATGTCGCCCGCTGTTTCCAGCCACGACGCGATTCCGGCGAAATCCATTGCGCCGGTCGTTGCATAGATCAACGCCATGCCAAACAGCAGGAATGCGGAAGAGAACGCCGCCAGGATCAGGTACTTCACCCCCGCTTCATCGGATCGTTCCCGCTTCCGCAGATAGGCTATCAACGCGTACAGCGATACGCTGAGAATTTCGAGTCCCAGAAACAATGCAACAAAATGTTTACTGATCACCATGATGCACGCACCCAGCGCAGCCAGGATTATCAGGATATAATATTCTTCCTTGCGCTCCTCCCGCTGCTCAAAGTAGGCGTACGACATCATCACCACCACCAATGTCGTCAGCAGGATCAGGCCCATGTTGAAGATACCAAAGCCGTCGATCACCAGCAGCGGATCGATCTGTTGCTGATGATAGATACTGTAGGCGGTGAGAAAAAGGAAGTCCGCCAGCAGGGAGACCATGGTAATGATAAAGATCACCTTGTGGTTACGCCTGATGGAAATGGAAAAGAAATTCAGAATGGCCGCGCTGGATAATATCCAGAGTGGAATGAGGCTCAGCAGGTCGTTCTTATTCATGATGTGCTCCTTTCTCATCTGTCACGACACTGACAGAGTTTCTGGTAGTCGCGGGATCGCCGGACGGAAAATGTTGCAAGAGCAGTCCTTCTACCGGCCGGCGTGAAGTATCGAGTACGGGCTGCGGAAAAAATCCGAGCCAAATGATGGCGATCGTCATCGGCACAAGAATGAATTTCTCGCGCATGGAGAGATCGTTCAAAGGTTGATCATTCAGCGGGCCCAGAAAGATCCGTTGCATGATCCGGAGTGAATACGCTGTAGCGAAGACTACCCC
>DASPJC010000484.1:0-13721 GCA_035628815.1 Ohtaekwangia sp.
CGGTCATTTTGCCGTACAGCTTGCGAAAGCTTATGGCGCTGCTGTGACCGCCGTGTGCTCCAGTAAAAGCGTGGACTTCGTAAAAGCATTAGGGGCAGATCAGGTCATAGCATATGATAAAGAAGACATTCATCAACATAATCGGCAATACGATCTCGTGATAGACACCTACGGCAACTTTTTCCATAATGATTTCACCCGCATGGGGCGGCGGGGTGTAACAGTTGGTTTTACTACGATGGCCCATATGATTTCGCTTCTTGCAAGAAAAGCTTTCAGTAAGTTTCCATTGATCCAATTTACAGCTGAGGCCAATACCAAAGACCTGGAGATATTAGCGGCATTGATACAAAGCGGGCTGGTCAAAGTCCACATAGAAAAAACGTATTCATATAAAGAAATCCCGGAGGCTATCCGCTATATTGAATTAATGCATACGAAGGGAAAGGTAGCAATGGTTTGGGGAAGTAATCAGTAGTGAGCAATACTGCCGAACCTCATTGCAATAACCTGTCTAGCACACTTTCAGCATTGAAAAATAGCTCCAAATCTATCTGCACCACTTCGGGAAATTCCGCTCTTTCACACGACGGTTGTCCTGCCCTGATCCAATCGTGTACACCGGAAGATTACCGCTGTGGAATTGGGATGGATGTCATCCGGAATAGACGCGCATCGAAAGCCTTGTGATTCAATTAACGCAAAAAACGCTTGCGTTTTTATTGCTGTAATGGCTGGATGATATTCTATGATCATATTCCGGACGAGTTGGAGTTTGTTGTATTTGATGAGATCATTGATAACGTTAATTTCTGAACCTTCAATGTCGATTTTAAGAAGATCGACTTCCTCGTTTGTAAAATTTGATAACTCGGTCATTTCCACCAATTCGTGCCCGGAACCATAATTGCCTTGAAAGACACTGGCGCTGATGGTATTAGCCGCTGACTGATAAAATTTGGCTTGCCCGGTGTAGTCGCTCAACCCGACGTTGAAGATGTGCACGCCTTTTAAATTATTCTGCTCGACGTTGAATTTTAAGACAGCAAATGCTTTAGGGTTCGGTTCAAAAGCCATGATGCGGCAATCAGGATATATACTTTTAAAGTATAAAACAGATAGTCCGATGTTACTGCCGCAATCGATAATCAACGGGTCTGTATTCCGACTGCGGAAGGTATACGTCCTGCAGGCAAATATTTCCTCGAACAGATTGATTAACTCTGAATATTCAAAGAACCGGACATGAAAACTCAAAATTGTGGTTTCGGGCAGACCCTTTCTGCTTTTACGCGCTCGCAGCAAATTGTAAAAGATGAATGAAACAAACCGGAGTCTTAAATAGTCGGCGATTAATTGAACAGCTTTTGGCTTCCGGGAACGGCGAGCCTCTCCAATGATCCTCGCAGTATGTCGTAGGGTTTGTATCATGGTATCCGGATACTAATAATACGCATTTAATTCCAATCTTCAGGCTATGGGGCAGCCTGGCAGTCAGTAAGATATAGCGGGCAATGCAACGACATCAGCAGGTGCATTAGTATTCAATCTTCAATAATCAACAATCAAGCTTCAGTTTTGCCGTCCGTCCGCACTTTTACCCAGCCCTCCCGTTGGTATGGTTATTTTCGAATTCCTCTAAAATCAAAAGCTATGGGAAAAGACAGAGAAGGCAAATTTCATCCCGGCAAGGGACGACCATCCGGAACGGGAAAGGAAATCGACCAGGAGCTGCACCTATCGGAACCAGGCGCCCTGGAACAGTACATAGAAATGGCGGAAAAATATACTGACGAGGCAACCGAGGAGGCTGCCAATGTCCGCATAAGGCATCCTAACAGGAACCCTGACAAAGGGGAGGAGCGAAGACAGGAGAAACGTTCGGCCAGAGCCGGCGTAAAAAGCAGGACCGATACCTTTACTGCCGACCGGTCAAGTACCAGCCCCCAGGAAATTCTCGAAATATCGCGTGAAGTATTCGCTGAGCTCGCTAATTTCCATTCGGATTGCTGTGTGAGCGCGTACATGCGGACGCACCGGGCAGGAGTGGAGGTTAACGAGCAGATGGATAACATCGCGTTTAAAAATTTGTTGCAGCAAATCACCAGTTCATTGCGGTCGAAGGGGTTCGATCAAACGAAGGTCGAACGAATGCTGGAGCCGGGTTATGACCTCCTGAGGCAGGAACAATTCTGGTTTAATCTGACGGATGGACTGGCGGTCTTCGTCGCCGAGGGCCAGTTCCGGTTCTACCGGATGCCCTATGCGCCCAAAGAGGAGCTCCTGATTAACACGTCTTTCTTTGTGAGCCAGCTGGTCCCGGTACTGACTCAGAAAGACTTTTTCTATGTGCTCGTGATCAGCAAAAAGCAGGCGCGGTTCTATCGCGCGGATGCCTTTGGCATGGTCAACATCCGCGTCGATGAGCTGCCCAACGGCGTAGACGATGTCGTTCATTTTGAGGAAAAAGACGACCAGAAACTTTTCCGTACCGGCAGTAGTGGTGCCGGCGGCGGTGCAAACTATCATGGTATTGGTGGAGGCAAACCGGATGATAAGGAAAACATTGCCATGTATCTCGACGAGGTGGACGAAACGTTGTGGAAGGAAGTCCTGAGTACACAGAAAGTCCCGTTGCTGCTGGCCGGTGTTGAGTACCTGCTGCCGATTTATCGCCAGGTGACGAACTACAATTTTGTCTGGGATGAAGTACTTACCGGAAACCACGAGCGTGACGATATCAACTCCCTGCATCAGCAGGCGCTGGAGAAAATGAAACCGTACCTCGAAGATCGTGTGAAAAAAGCGCTTGCCGATTACGGGAATCACTCCGCTTCCGAGCGGACATCATCCGTGCCCGACGACGTGATCCCTGCTTCATACTATAGTCGTGTAGCCCAGCTGTTCGCTGTACGGGACGAACACATCTGGGGAAAATTCAACGAGCAGGACAATGAACTGGTCATCCATGAGACGCAGCAGGACGGCGATGAATGCCTGCTCGACAAAGCTGTCATTCAGACCCTGCTCCATGGTGGCGAAGTATTCATCGTTCCCAAAGAAAAAATGCCCGCCGACAGCAAGTTGGCAGCGTTAATGCGTTATTGAATCTTGTGAATTGATTTAGCAGATCTCTGCATGAGCTCAACGTTCGTGCAGAGATTTTTTTTGTCCGGTGTACGGCCTTATGTGCGGGATCCATCGGGGTACCTGGGATTTGTAATCCAGGTAGGATTGTCCAAACCGTCGATATAGATCCGGCTCTTCGATGAAAATAAAGTATAAGGTATTAACACAAAAGAAGACCATAGACCAGGTGGCTATCCCGGCCGAATTCAACACCAGGCATTCACCCAACAGTATAAAAAATACGTCTGATCATGGGGTTGCGGCAATAATGGTGAGGTCCTTCTACTACCAGCTTATGGGTCGGCGTCCAGGGGGACAGTGATCCTTTGCCGCGGATCCGGAACAAGACGTTCGTATAAACAGTAACCACAAACCAAAGAGAAGCAGGACAACACCTGCTGCTTTTAGCGCGATGTGCTCGCCGGCAAAAACCTGCGCCTTATTAAAGATGAAGCAGGGTACGACTACCGTGACGGTAAATGGCAAGATCAGGAGATCGCGTAAGTGGGCCCAAAGGGACGGTGCCATCATACCATGTGCTTTGTGCAAAGGTATTAAAACCATTCATCAAAATAATCAGCATGTGCGGAAGGCACACCGTCCAGGGCTGAGACAAATTTGTTATTTTTCAGGGTAATCTTTCCCCTATGAAAAAATTGATACGATTATCTGCCATGATCATCGCAATTGCGATCGTCGCGTCGTTACCTGCAGGAGCACAATCCGCACAGGAGAACCTTTTCCCCGTTCGCGGTTTTTGTATCGCCGCGCCCCGGCCTGCTCAGGTCGACCCTTTTGTAAAGTTCATCAAGGAAGAACTTGCTCCGCGCAAGGTGAACACACTTATCCTCCGTGTTGATTTCAACTACCAGTTTGAAAAGCGGCCGGAATTGCGCGACACCATCGCACTTTCCAGGGCAGAAGTGAAGAAGCTGGTGACAATCTGTAAAGCAAACGGTATTACGATCATTCCGCAGATCAACCTGCTGGGCCACCAGTCGTGGGCGGGCACCACGCACAACCTGCTGCGCGTGTACCCGCAGTTTGATGAGACACCGCATGTAAAAATGCCGGCCGAATATAAATGGCCGAACCCGGATGGTCTTTATTGCAAAAGCTACTGCCCGCTTCATCCGGACGTTCACAGTGTCGTCTTCGACCTCGTGGATGAGATTTGTGATGTATTCGAAACCAACGCTTTTCACGCCGGCATGGACGAAGTATTTTATATTGGGGATGACAAGTGTCCACGTTGCGGTGGCCGCGATAAGGCTGAATTGTTTGCCGGCGAAGTGACCGCCATCCGCAATCACCTGGCTGAAAAGGGGAGGAAGTTATGGATCTGGGGGGATCGGCTGATCGACGGGAAAACGACTGGCATCGGCATGTGGGAAGGCAGTTTCAACAACACGCACCGTGCCATTGACATGATCCCGAAAGACGTGATGATCTGCGACTGGCATTATGAGCGCCCGGATAAGACAGCGGTTTACTTTGCCATGAAGGGGTTCCAGGTCGTCACCTGCCCGTGGAGAAACCCGGCTGTCGCTGTCGCGCAGGTGGACGATATGGCCGCCTTCAGGAAGGGCTCAACCCAGTTGATGCAAAACAACTTCCAGGGTATGGTGCAAACGGTCTGGTCCGGACCCGACAACTTCCTGGAAGGTTATTACAATAAGGACAAGAACAAGTTTAAGGATCAGGGTGAAAATACGCCGTGGAACTGTTTCCGAACGATGTATGACAAGATGAATGCGTTGAAATAACGCCGCGGCGAAGTCAATAAGGGACCAGTTTTCGATCGTATTCACGCAATTCAGGAAATGATTACTGATCCGGCCGGATAAGCACGGATTTTATGACGAATTTTACTACTTTAAGTAGTAACTATGACCGCCATGAAACGCCATCTTTATCACCTGATCTTTGCCGGTTTTTTCGCACTGGTTATCTCGGCTGCGGCGGGACAGGACAGGGAGATCGTCCGCCCCGAAACAGCCAAGGGAAAAAACGTAAAAAAAGATTCTGTCAAATTCTTTCCGCCGGACAACCGCAACATCCTTTATACCGGCAGGGTTGATTTCACGAACCGCAAGAAGCCGCGGTTCTGGGCTCCCGGCGTTTACATCACGACGAAGTTTCTCGGTCCTTCCTGCGAAGTTGCGCTGGACGATGAGGCCTCTGCCGATAGCCATAATACGATCGAAGTCATTATCGACGAAGGCACGCCTTTCAAAGTGCGGTTGAAGGGTAAAAAGAATGTGATCAAAGTGGCGGAAGGACTATCGGACGGAGTGCACACGCTGACGATTGTCAAGAATACAGAAGGGGGCGTTGGTTATATCGAATTCCTCGGTCTGCGATGCCGCGGCCTCATGCCTTCCGCGCTTAAGCCGGAAAGGACTATCGAGTTTATTGGAAATTCTATCACCGCGGGTTCCGGTCTCGATGCATCGGAAATTCCCTGTGGCAAAGGAACATGGTTCGATCAGCACAATGCTTACATGAGTTACGGACCGGTGACAGCGCGTACACTGAATGCGCAATGGCACCTTTCTGCCGTTTCCGGTATCGGCCTTATCCACAGTTGTTGTGGTATAAATGTTACCATGCCAAAGGTATACGATAAAATTAACCAGCACGAAGGCACCGTTCCCTGGGAATTCAGGCGTTATCAGCCGGATGTTATAACGGTGTGCCTGGGCGAAAATGACGGTGTCCAGGATTCGGTGAAGTTTACCACGGCCTATGTGAATTTCGTCACCGACTTACGAAGTCATTACCCGAAGGCGCAAATCGTTTGCCTGACAAGTCCCATGGCGAATGCCACGCTCAGCGCGGTGTTGAAAAACTATATTACCGGTGTGGTTAATCACCACCAGCAGCAGGGCGATAAGAACGTCAGCAAATATTTTTTCTCGAAAAGTTTTAACAGTGGTTGTGGCGGCCACCCCGGTATGGCAGAGCACCAGCAGATCGCACAAGAGCTGTCAGCCTACCTGGCCTCTTTGATGAACTGGGATTGACATGTGTATAGCCATTATGCTGTCCCGTAGAGACATTGCTTCCCGGGCAACATTCAGCGGATCACGATCGACTCCAGCATAAGCTTCACCCATGCTGCATACATTTTTCCTGAGGGATGTAGATCATCGGAAGCGATAAGTGCCGGATCGGCCAGTGCCTGTCGCGAAACAGGCGTGATATCGCAGTACGCCACACCCTTCTTTCTGGCTATGCTTCTGTTAATGGCATTATATGCGTCAATCTCCCGGGTGATCTGTTCTCGTTTGGCCTCCCCAAAAGGTGTGAAGCCATAATCCGGTATCGAAACGACGAACACTTTCGCAGGGTCGCCCTGAGCATGTTGGATGGCCATTTCAAGAAGCGTCTGAAAGCGCGGACCGTATTCCCCGATCGGTTTTCCCTGGTACTGATCGTTCACGCCGATCAGCAGTGAAACAAGGGTGAAATCGTGCGGCAAACGCGCCTGGGCTATTGCATCCCCTAGTTGATCCGTACGCCATCCCGTGGTGGCAATGATTGTCGGGTCATCGCAATCAAGGTTGCGCTCCCGGAGCTTCTCCACCAGCAGGACGGGCCATCGCTCGTTTTGTGGAACACTTTCACCAATCGAATACGAATCGCCCAATGCCAGAAATTTGATTCTTCCCTGCAGGGTAAGTGGTTGTGACATCATTGCGTGTGATACAGACAGGGCCAATATCACGAATATCAGTTTCATCTGCAATTACAGTGGTTGGTCTGGTTAAAACCAGTTGCAGGCGCCCAGTCCCTACGTTAAAAGAACCGGAAGGTATTCTGTCTTAAAAGGCGGTAGCGGAGCAGACGGTGGCAGCGGATTTGTGAACATCAGGCTAAAGTAAACTGTAAAAATCAGCATTATGAAAGCATTATTGAATCAAAAGGTTTTGATCTCGGCGATATTGGCCAGTTGCATGGTTCTTGGTGCATGCCAGAACACGAACAAGGCAACCAAGGGTACCGTGATAGGAACAGCGGGCGGTGCCGCGGCAGGGGCCGCTATCGGTAAGGCCGCGGGTAATACTGCGGTGGGCGCCATCATCGGGGCGGCCGTGGGCGGAACAGGCGGATATCTTATCGGCCGCTATATGGATAAACAGGCGGCGGAGTTGGAGCGCGACCTTGAAGGTGCAGAAGTGGAAAGGGTAGGAGAAGGCATAAAGATCACTTTTCACAAGGGCATCGAGTTCGCGGTGAATAAGGCGGATCTTACAACGACTACCCGTACGAACCTGGATGACCTTGCAAAAGTCCTCAAGAAGTATGATGATACCAACATCCTGATCGAGGGACACACCGACTCGACCGGCAAACGCGCGTATAACAAATCACTGTCAGACGAGCGCGCAGAATCGGTATCTGATTACCTGAAGTCCCTCGGTATCCCAGCTTCGCGGATGTCTAATGTAGGTTATGGTCCGGATCAGCCTATCGCAGACAACAACACGGAGGCTGGCCGGCAGCAAAACAGGCGGGTAGAGGTTGCGATTTTTGCCAATGACAAACTGAAGAAGAAAGCGGAGAAAGGTGATCTCGGTGAGGTCTCCTCGACGAACGAATAAGGAGTCCGTTAAGTAAAAAACCCCGGGCATTTTCGTCCGGGGTTTTTTATGGCATCTGTTGTATACTTTTTAATGCGTGCCCGGTGTGAGCACGGTCTTCGGTTTGTTCCGCATGTAAAATACCAGCCCGGCAAAGGCGATGATGAGGAAGATCGGCAGTACAATAATCGTTCTCAGTGTTTCGGCACCGCCAACCAGCGTGGAAGCACCTGCGGCAGTAGCCGCCGCGACCTTTTCATCGTAGATATTTCCTAATACGGGCAGGGCAAAAGCAACGCAAAGCATTCCGGCACCGCCCATCAGGGCAAGTCCGAGCGCACCAGTTTTAGGCAAATTTTCAGAAACGAAACCCAGCATGGTGGGCCAGAAGAAACTTACGCCCAACCCGAATACCGCAGCAGCGGCAAACGCCATATAACCCGTCGCATAGCTCAGCCAGTAAATACCAAGGGCTGAAAAGATTGCGGAGAACAGCAAAGCTTTTTCCGGAGCGACAGATTTGTGAACGATCGGCCCGAGTAAAAGTCTTCCCAGCGCCATGATCAGGGCAACCCAGGTAAGGAGTAACAATGAAGAAACTTCACCCTGCTGGAGGAACAGCGGAACCCAGTTGTTTACCCCGAACTCCGTGGAAGCAGTGATGAACATACAAACGATCATGAAGATGAAGAGCGGGTTCAGACAGGCCTTGAACATTTCAGAAGTTGATACGCCGGAGGACACGCGTTCTGTAACCGGGAATGTTTTTCCGAAGAACATGATGCCGTAGATGAGCGTGGGTACGAGCATCGTTCCCATCTGCATTTCCCAGCCCATGCCATTGCGCTGTAAAAAATATCCGATTAGTGTACCGATCACAATTCCGCCGGGATACCACAGGTGGAAAAGATTCAGTTTTTCGGTTTTGTTATTCGGGTAGAGTGATGTTACAAGTGGATTACAGGCCGCTTCTACCATCCCGTTGGATATTCCAAGCACCAGCGTCGAGATAAACAACGACCAGAATCCTGTGGCAAAAATCGTCAGGATGATGCCGATCGTGTGGCCTGCAAACGCAATGATGAGAAGCCTTTTCATTCCGACAATATCGCACAGGGGACCGCCGAAGATCATGGCCAGTGTAAATCCCCAGAAGGCCGTGCCGGTTACAATACCGAGTTCGCCGGCGCTGAGGCTGAATTGTTCGCCCAATGTTCCCAGGATACCGGCGCGGATCCCGAATGTCATCGCGGTAACGATCAAGGCCACGCAGCTCGCCCAGAAAAGCCCTGTTCGGTTAATGCTTTTTTCCATTTTTAATAGTGGTTTAAGGTTTAGCAGGATGAAAGATGAGTGTATTTTTTATTTTCTGCAACAGGTTTTGTTCCGGAAAATAGTGTTACATCGATTGCAATGTGGATATTTTCGTGTATACTTATGGTCTTAATGACTATAATATGAAACCCCTTTACCTCGCAGTCCTTCTACTCCTGGCTTCAGCTTGTTCTCAAAACGCGTCGGATAAGCCGGCGTATAAGAACCCGGAACTTCCAGTCGAAGAACGGGTCAGCGATTTGCTGCAGCGCATGACGCTGAAAGAAAAAGTAGCGCAGATGTATTGCGCCTGGAATACCAAAAACACATTGCTGCTGGATACCGCGGGAAATTTCGACCCGGAGAAAGCACGCCTGAATTTTAAGGACGGCTTGGGACAGGTTGGACGCCCGAGTGATACAAAAGGCGGATTGCTGCCATACGAAACGGCGCTGCTCACCAATGCCATACAGAAATATTTCGTGGAAGAAACGCGCCTTGGTATTCCGGTCTTTTACCACGAAGAGTGCCTGCACGGTCATGCGGCGAAAGGATCGACAAGTTTTCCACAGCCGATCGGGCTGGCCGCGACCTTCAACCCGGCGTTGATTGAAGAGCTTTTCACATTGGTAGCGAAGGAAGCCAGGTTACGGGGTACACACCAGGCCTTATCGCCGGTGGTTGATGTAGCGCGCGATCCGCGGTGGGGAAGAGTGGAAGAGACTTTTGGCGAAGATCCTTACTTGTCGGGAGAAATGGGCGTGTCGGCCGTAAACGGTTTTCAGGGCGACGGCACCTTTAAACACGGCGACCGTGTAGTGGCCACGTTGAAGCACATGGCCGGACATGGGTGGCCAGAGGGCGGAACAAATATCGGACCTGCGAACATATCGGAACGGGTACTGCGCGAGGTTTTTTTCTATCCCTTTAAACAGGTTGTGACGCGCGCCAACCCGGGAAGTCTGATGGCATCGTATAATGAAGTCGACGGGGTTCCCTCGCATGCGAATAAATGGATGCTGCGGGATGTCCTGAGAGGTGAAATGGGATTCAAAGGATATGTGGTGTCGGATTACTATGCCATCCGCGAACTGCATGAACGATCGGATCTGTTCGGCAATTTCCTGGCGGCCAATGGTGATGAAGCGGTAAAGCTCAGCATCGAAGCGGGGGTTAATATAGAACTCCCGGAAATTGATTGCTTTAAAAATCTCGACTCCCTCGTCACCAGCGGGTACATTAAAGAATCCCTGATCGACGAGCTGGTCGGCAAAATGCTGGAGTACAAATTCCGCATGGGACTGTTTGAAAATCCTTATGTCGATCCTGAAGAAGCACGGGCTTTCGTCGGCAGCGAAGAACACCGGAAACTTGCCAAGGATGCCGCGCTTCAGACCATCACATTATTGAAGAATGATAACAAAACCGCTCCCATCGATCCCTCGAAAGTTAAACATATTGCGGTGATCGGTCCAAACGCCAACCGGTTCCTGTTGGGTGGTTACAGCGGTGTCCCGGTGTTTTTCACAACAGTGTACGATGGTATCAAGGAGAAAGTCGGCGACAAAATAAAAGTTTCCTATAGCGAAGGTTGCAAGATCACGACTACAAGCGGCTGGAGCGAGGATAAGGTTGAAGTACCGACGCCTGAAGATGACCGTAAGCAGATCAAAGAAGCGGTCGCATTGGCGCGCACGGCGGATGTCATTGTACTGGCGATCGGTCAGAACGAACAGGTATCACGGGAGGCCTGGGCTTTGAATCACATGGGCGACCGCACCGACCTGGACCTGATCGGCCGTCAGAACGAGTTGATCGATGCGATGGTTGCGACTGGTAAGCCGGTCGTTGCTTTTGTTTTTAATGGCAGTCCGCTGTCATTTAACAATCTTGTGAACAAAGTACCGGCCGTTTTTGAGTGCTGGTACCTTGGCCAGGAAATGGGTGGTGCCGTTGCCGATGTTCTGTTCGGTGATTATAATCCGGGCGGAAAACTACCCATTACCATTCCGCGGTCAGTCGGCCATGTTCCGGCGTTTTATAATCACAAACCCGCTGCGAGACGAGGATATCTGTTTGATGACGCAACACCGCTGTACGCTTTTGGCTATGGGATCAGTTATACCACCTTTGAGATCTCCGGGCCAACATTATCCAACGGCACGATTAAGCCGGATGAGGCGGTGAAAGTCACCGTGGGGGTAAAGAATACAGGGACCGTGAAAGGGGACGAAGTGGTACAATTATATATCCGCGACAAGGTGAGTTCCGTCACCCGTCCTGTGAAAGAGCTGAAGGATTTCAAAAGGGTCACACTAGAACCGGGTGAGCAAAAAACAATTGAACTGGAGATCACGCCGGAGAAACTTTCTTTCTATGATATCAACATGAAATTTACCGTTGAGCCCGGCGAATTCGAGATCATGGTAGGGAGCTCATCGCGTGATGAGGATCTGAAAAAGGTTACGCTGACGGTGATTCGCTGATGTGGGTCGCTTAACGGGTTGGTTATGGTGGACTAAAATGGAAAGGTATTCTCGCCATCACCGCTTCGTTCATAACAATTAAGTCAGCTTGCCATTGTTGAGTGTGATTTTAAACGCAGTGGCGCGAAGGACCGCGGAGTACCGCAAAGAGATAGTTCAAGGTATAAGCTACTGCGATCTCTTTGCGCGACTTTGCGCACCTCAGCGCCTTAGCGTTGAAAAATAGGATGTGGTAACGGATCGGGTTTGTAAGCGCATTAATAAAGGTATTTTCGCTATCACCGCTTCGTTCATAACAATTAAGTCAGCTTTCCCTTGTTGACTGTGATTTAAACGCAGCGGCGCGAAGGTCCGCAAACAGATTAGTTTAAAGTCTGGAACATTTCAAAGCTCAAACGTAAACCCCTTCTCCGTCAGCTTGTCGTAGATCTTCTTATCAAAACGGTAAAGGTTGGCGGCGCGGTGGGATACATCGGTTTGTTTTTCTTTACAGGCATCCAGTAAATTCATTTTCATGAGCTTTCGGCGGAAGTTCGGTTTGTCGAGTTTTCTTCCAAGGATCGCTTCATAAAGTTCCTGCAACTGCAGCAGCGTGAATTTTTTCGGAAGCAGGTTGAAACCGATCGGCTCATGCCGGACTTTATGCTTCAGATAGGCCAAACCCTGCTCCAGGATTTCGTCATGATCGTAAGGTAAAGCGGGCACTTCACTGACTTTGAACCACCTTGCATCTGCCGCCGTAAAACCGGGATGAAGGGTATAGTTCTCCGGCTTCACCAATGCATAGTACGCGATCGTAATAACGCGCTTCGATGGATAGCGGTCCACCTTACCAAACACCCGCAACTGTTCCAGGTAAATGTTGGAGACCCCCGTCAGGTCGCGCAAGAGACGCGCGGCAGCGTCATCGGTGCCTTCATTGTACCTTATCCAGCCGCCGGGCAGGGCCCATTTCCCCTTGCTGATCCCTTCACCATGCTGCACCAGCAGTATGTCAAGCTCATTTTTCTTGAAACCGAAGATCAGACAGTCTATCGACAAAGCGTCGATAATGGCATCTGATAAAGAATTTTTCTTCATGTATAGGGGGACTGTTGCCGGAAATGAAAAATATACTACCTTGTAGTCAAATTTACTATAAGTATTTAGAATGCCGTTTCCGGGCTTTAATTTAGTAAACTATGACACAATACCTGCTGGGGTATGACCTGGGAAGTTCATCTGTAAAGGCGTCGCTGGTTGATGCTGCGACCGGGCAAACCGTTGCCGCCGCGCAATCTCCATCAGAAGAGATGGCCATGGTCGCCCTGAAACCGGGTTGGGCCGAGCAGGACCCGGCGCTATGGTGGGAACACGCGCAGAAGGCAACGCAGGCCTGTCTGAAGAAATCAGGCGTCAATGGAAATGATATCGCTGCCATCGGCATATCATACCAGATGCATGGCCTCGTGTGCGTGGACAAGGATCAAAAGGTATTGAGGCCATCCATCATCTGGTGCGACAGCCGCGCCGTGGAAACCGGCAATTACGCCGCGAAGCAACTGGGCGAGAAGTATTGCCTGGAACGCCTGCTGAATTCGCCCGGCAACTTTACCGCCTCCAAGCTCAAATGGGTAAAAGATAACGAGCCGTCAGTCTTCGAAAAGATTGATAAAATCATGCTGCCCGGTGATTACCTCGCCATGCGGTTAACGGGGGAAATCGCTACTACCGTCTCCGGTCTATCGGAAGGCGTAATGTGGGACTTCGGTAAAGAAACGCCCGCGGAAAGGCTTTTGGAATTTTATGGTATACCATCATCAATGCTTCCGCGCATTGCCCCGACGTTTGCCGTACAGGGGAAAGTTCGTAAAGACATAGCGTCGAGCCTGGGAATAAAAGAGGGCATTCCGGTCAGTTACCGCGCTGGTGATCAGCCTAATAACGCGTTCTCACTTAAAGTGTTAAATCCAGGTGAAACCGCCGCGACCGCCGGGACATCGGGGGTGATCTACAGCGTGACTGAAAAGAACGCTTTCGATCCGAAATCGCGCGTGAATACCTTCGTCCATGTGAATAACAAAGCCAATGATACCACGGCCATCCGCAATGGCGTGCTGTTGTGTATCAACGGTACAGGTATTCAGAATAGCTGGCTGCGAAAGAATACGAAAGGCGAGGGTGATCCCTATGCCTATGAAAAGATCAACACGCTGGCTTCTGAAGC
>DASPJC010000485.1:0-27007 GCA_035628815.1 Ohtaekwangia sp.
TTCGAAATGAAAATTCGCTTATTCTCGGCAAATACATTTTTACCGCCGCCATTTTTAAGCGTGTAGTGTTTCGTGAAATCATACTGCGCCCAGTCATAGTCAGCCTGCGGATCTTTATCCTGTGCGTACAGACCAGCCGTGATCAATAAGAAGCCTGCGATAAGTGGGAAATTTTTTCATAATAAATATTTTATCAAATCTACATACGCTGTCTTCGCATCGAAATAACAAGGTTCGCGCAAATTGAATCCGTGCTACCATGGATAATTGATTAGTACGGGTTATCATCTATCACATCCGTGACATTTAATTCTTCGTCATAATTTACTTTCCCACGATGAAAAGTGATCAATTTGATCTTCACTGCATACTATGCCTATATTCAGCAAAATATGCCGCAAAACGCCGCTGAGGATGTCGCATTTACACCCCTTCTGAACCCTATCATCTGCAGATATTTGTACCAGACACCAGGACAGATACGAATGACCATGGATCGCCGCAGCACCGAACAGGGGGCGGGCGGATAGTTTGATGCTTGACACTTAAACAATAAAGGTACTATGAGCAAAGTCAAAGTAACGGCATTTTCAGTTTCATTGGACGGATACGGTGCCGGACCCGGTCAAACCCGGGAGGAACCGCTTGGTAAGCGGGGAGAGGAGCTTCACGAATGGATGTTTCCCACGATGATGTTCCAGAAATTGTACGGCAAGGGAGAAGGCACGACGGGTATTGACAACGACTTTGCTGAAAAGTCATTTGAAAACCTGGGCGCGTGGATCATGGGACGCAATATGTTCGGACCCGTTCGCGGACCGTGGCCGAACGATGAATGGAAAGGCTGGTGGGGAAAAAATCCGCCTTATCATGTTCCGGTGTTCGTCCTGACAAACCATCCGCGGGAATCCATCAATATGGAAGGCGGAACGACATTTCACTTCGTGACAGACGGTATTGAATCGGCAATGGAAAAAGCGCGGCACGCCGCTAACGGAAAGGATATACGCATCGGCGGAGGTGTATCAACGATCCGTCAGTTCCTGCAAGCCGGTTACATTGATGAAATGCACCTCGCCGTCTCGCCGGTATTGCTTGGCTCCGGAGAAAACCTGTTTGCCGGTATTGACCTGCCGGCGCTGGGATTCACGGATACAAAGATAACCTACGGCAACGGCGCGGCGCATGTTGTCGTGAAGAAGATCAAATAGCGCATCTCATTATCAATATTCAATTTTCAATCTTTAACACTTTAATATTACTATTATGTCCAACAGCGTTTCACTTCACAGAATACTGAAAGCGTCGCCGGAAAAAGTATTCCGGGCATTCACACACGCACCGGCAATTGCATCATGGTTGCCTCCTTACGGATTTATCTGCACCGTTCAGGAATTAAAAGCAGAGAAAGGCGGCACGTTCAGGATGGCGTTCGAAAACTTTTCAACAGGGAACAGCCATTCATTCGGCGGCACCTACCTGGAATTCAAACCGGGCGAAGTTTTGAAATACACCGATAAATTCGACGATCCTAACCTGCCCGGCGAGATGATCACCTCGGTATCCCTGCGAAACACGATTGCCGGTACAGAGATAAAAATTATTCAGGAAGGGATTCCGGAAGCTATCCCGGCCGAAATGTGCTACCTGGGTTGGCAGGAATCACTCGAAAAGCTGGCGAAGCTGGTAGAGCCTGAAATCCCGGATGCTTAGAGCAAACTGTTAGTGCCAATCTTTTTGAAATGTCATACAAGGATAATCGCATAATTCCGATTATCCTTTTTTTTTAATTCTGGTCACTCATCTTTCCCACCGCTGAGCGCCTTTCCCTGCATTCTTTAAAACATGAATGGAGCGCAAACCTGTTGTTAAGCATCATGAAAAAAATCCTGTTTTTAAGGGATACCGCCTTCCCACAATTGCAGGCACCTTTACACCGGGGAAAAAATACTTCCCGGATCACCCTAATCACCAAACATATGAAAACGTTAATCTCCATTGCGCTTTTTTTTGCGCTGACCCTGATAAGCTGCGGCGATGATAGCGAAACAACAAATCCTCCAACAGGTCCAAAAGATCTGTATGTAGCAGGCCGGGTTACAAGCGGTAGTTCAATATTTGCCACGTACTGGAAAAATGACACCGAAGTTCGTTTGACGGATGGTTCAGCTTTTGCGAACGCTTCATCCATATCAGTCGATGGTTCCGACATATATGTGTCCGGATATGTATTTAATGGCACTGCCAACGTTGCTACCTATTGGAAAAACGGGGTGGCTTTTCCGCTTGAGGGTAATGGTAGTTCCGTGGCCGTAAGCATCGTGGTATCCAATGGAACGGTATGCATTGCCGGTACGACCGTTGACGCAACAACAAAAGCGCAGGCCGCCACAGTTTGGAAAAACGGGCTCCCGACAACAATATCCGATGCAGCTGAATCAGAATTTGTGAACGGCATGTTTGTAGAAGGAACAGATGTATATGTCGCCGGACTCGCATCGACCGGCAAAAGGCAAGTGGCTACCTATTGGAAAAACAGCACTAAAACCTTCCTGACAGAAGACAGCTATTCGTATGCGAATGCCGTATTTATATCCGGCGGCGATGTGTATATAGCGGGGTGGGATAAACCGGACGGCACAAACCGGGCGTGCTACTGGAAGAACGGAAGCATAGTATACCTGACAGATGGAACCCATTATGGCGAGACCAATGCCATTTATGTATCCGGAAACGATGTATATGTAGCGGGTCGCGAATCGAACACCGCGAAGTACTGGAAGAACGGCGTGGTCGCATCTGCCTTCGGTACCAGTGCCAACACAAATGCTTTAAGTATTCAGGTGTCGGGTGAAGATGTGTATGTTGCAGGCTATCGTGATAATGTCCCTGTTTATTCAAAAAACGGTATCGAAAAAGTTTTAAGCACTGAAGCACAGGGTAACGCGCAATCGCTGGTATTACATTAAAATATCGATGTCAGCCAAGGTTTGTCCCCGCAGACGAACGTCAGGGCTACTGCTTTTCACTTATGGGAGCACTTGCTCCCATAATACTACCTGTTGTTAACGAAGAATAAACCTCTAAATCTGTTAACTTACCGCTCCATCAAATAGCGTGTAAATCATGAAGTTTTATCTTTTACCGGTTGTCCTGATCCTGTTTCCGGGGGCATTGTTATGTCAGTCTAAAAGTTCGAAATATTCCGGCAACCCCGTGTTTACCGGTTGGTATGCTGACCCGGAAGGCATCATCTTCCAAAACCGATACTGGATATACCCTACCTACTCCGCGCCCTTCGACAAACAGGTTTTCTTCGACGCATTCTCTTCGCCTGATCTCGTTCGCTGGACAAAACACGAAAGCATTCTCGATACTGCCAGGGTAAAATGGGCCCGACGTGCCATGTGGGCACCGTCCGTTATCGAAAAGGATGGAAAGTACTTCTTCTTTTTCGGTGCAAATGATGTTCATGAAGGTGAAGTCGGGGGTATTGGAATAGCGGTGTCCGACAATCCTGCGGGACCTTTTAAAGATCATCTTGGTAAACCGCTCATCGGAGAAATTCACAACGGGGCGCAGCCTATCGACCAGTTCATCTTCAAGGATAAAGATCAATACTATCTTATCTACGGTGGATGGCGCCATTGCAATATCGTCCGGCTTAACGATGATTTCACAGGCCTGGAACCTTTCCCCGACGGCACAGTTTATAAGGAAATTACGCCGGAAGGCTATGTCGAAGGACCGTTCATGTTCGTGCGCAATGGAAAATATTACTTTATGTGGTCAGAAGGTGGATGGACGGGCCCGGACTACAGTGTGGCGTACGCCATTTCGGATTCGCCATTCGGACCTTTCAAGCGTACCGCGAAGATCCTTCAACAAGACCCGAAGGTTGCAACGGGCGCCGGGCATCACTCCGTTATTCACGAACCGAAAAAAGACAAATGGTACATTGTCTACCATCGAAGACCGCTGACCGAAACAGACGGAAATTCACGCGTAACCTGCATCGACGAACTACAGTTTGACAAAGATGGTTTTATTAAGCCGGTATTGATCACCGTCAAAGGTGTGGAAGCTAATCTGTTGCGTTAAGGTTTAACAAGCTCAATCAAAAATGGAAATACAACATAGAGACGATGGCCGGAAGGGCGGCTTTTATACAGAAGAAAACGGTAAGATCCTGGCGGAAATGACGTATGTGTGGGCCGGTGAGGGAAAAATAATCATTGATCACACGCACGTGGATGAATCGCTAAAGGGAAAGAATGTGGGCAAACAACTCGTGCATCGCGCGGTATTGTTTGCGCGGGAAAAAAATATTAAAATATTGCCGCTTTGTCCATTTGCAAAAGCGGTTTTGGAAAAGGTGGCGGAATATGGCGATGTGGTGGACGGATAGAAGGCCACCCGTCCTGTCATCCATCTGTTTTCAAGCTCTCCACAGGATTCATGCTCGACGCCCTCACACTTTGCGAGGCGATAACGCCCAAGCCAAGTATGAGCAGGATGAATACGGCGTCAATTATGATGTCGATGGTAAATGGCGCGCGGTTTCGAAACGTTTCGAGCCACAGCTTGTTGGCGAAATAACTTAAGGGACCGCCGATGCAGATTGCTATTGTCAAGACCATAATAAATTCCCTGGACAACAAAAGTACGATAGCGGTTCCACTGGCGCCGAGGACTTTCCGGATGCCGACTTCTTTTCGTTTGCGTTCAGCCGTGTACATTGCCATACCCAGCATACCGAGACAGGCCACGACGACTGCAATGAATGCAAGTAACCCGACGATGGATACAACATCATGAATGCCTTCGTGCGTTGAGTGAAGGTCCGCTTCGTAGAAATCATATTTGAACGGATGAAGCTGATCCGCCTTTTTCCAAAGACGCTCAAGCTGCGCGACCACGTCACCGCGATTGCGCGGGTCTATCTTGATATTCGCGTAGCTGAATCTTTGTGGTGTATTCTGAATAAATAAAGGTGCGAGCGGATCACCGCCGATCGGCAGCACGGCCCAAAAATCGCTGACGACACCGACTATCTCAAGTGGTTCTTTCTCCCAGGTTTGCATGACCGTGGCGCCAATGATATCGGCGGGATCTTTAAAACCTAACACCCGCGCTCCTGTTTCATTGATAACAATACTGCGGCTTATCGAGTCCGTGGACGGAGAAAGATTACGGCCCGCAATGATCTTTAAGCCAAGATTTGGAATGAAGGTCTCATTGGCCGCGAGAATCCTGAAATTGACAGGGTCGCCGCCTTCCGGGTTGTCGATATCCCGTCCGCTCGTCCGGCCTGTGCCGGGGATGTATTCACTTGCCGAAATCGACAAGACACCAGTGACGGATCCTAACGACTCGGCTATCCGATAGAAGTCGTTGCCTTGCAGCGAAACATTGACAATTCCGTCCGGTTTAAATCCATAGTCAAACCGTTGAAAATATTTGTATTGCGCGTAGATCAACAACGACGTTACGATAAAGAATAATGAGACAACAAATTGGACAACACTCAGGGCTTTGCGCATCCCGAGCTTACCCTTGCCGGAGAAGCGATTATCTTTAATTGCTTTAATGGGTTGATACCGCGACAGATACAACGCCGGGTACATGCCGGCGACAATTCCTATGATGAGGGCAAAAGCCAAAAAGTACAAGAACACCATAGGATGCCATGTTAATTCAATTTCAAGATAACGGTTCAGCCATAGGTTGGAAAATGCTGGCCGCAGGAGCAGAAGCAACAGCATGGCGAAGAACAACGACAAAAATGTCGTGATCAACGACTCACTAAGGAATTGGAGGACTAGATCCCGCCGATGGGCTCCCGTGACTTTTCTGATTCCAATTTCCTTTAATCGTGTAAGCGCTCTTGCCGTTGACAGGTTCGTATAATTAAGCGAAGCGGAGAGCATGATCGCCAGGGCAATAAATCCAAGAACGTAATACATTGTCATCGACAGCTGAAAACTGGGAGGTTGGCTGACCATAATCCCCGGTGTTATCGACATCAGTGCCTGCGCGAACAGACGGAAGTCTTTAACCTCTTCAACCATCTTGAATTTTCGTTCGAACAGTGCATTGAGGGTTTCGTTAAGCGCCGCTTCGGACTTGCCCTTCGCAACAAGCACATAATTAAAAGCATTATCCCAACCATCGCCGGCTGCAATCTTCCCGTCAGCAATCAGCAGCTTGCGTGTTGCAGCCGACATCAATACATCAAATTTCAAATGCGACTTCCTTATGTCGTCAGTGAAAACGCCTGTAATCGTGAACGTTCCCCAGTCAACCGGCGGTGAGTCTTTACCCCTTTTCAGATAGTGTAATTCACGGTCGTAGAACTGAACCGTTTTTCCGAGGGCTTCCTCGTTTCGGAACAATGCTACTGCAACTTTTTTTGAAATAATTATTGATTGCGGTGACGACAATGCCGAAGACTTATCACCTGCATCCAGACCAAAACCGAACACGTTGAAGAAATTCTCATCGCCAAAATAGCCACGCAATTCTATGGACTTATTGTTTGCCACGGCGTCGCCACCAACACCGATGATAAGACTTGTTGCTTCTTCAACGGTTGCGTAGCCTTCGGACAAAGTAGATGCCAGTGAAGGCGGGGTGCTCGCCATGGGCATATCCGAGTAGGGTCGTTTTGACAGTATCCTATAAACGCGGTCCTTTTCCCCATGAAAGCTGTCATACTGATACTGATCGACAAGCAACTGAATCACTAACAGGCAGACGGACATGGCAATGGCAAGCCCGAATACATTGATGAAGGAAAAAACCTTATAACGGAGAATGTTCCGGACGCCGACTTTGAAGTAGTTAATGAGCATATCATAAGGGTTAAGCGTTGGCGTATGATAAATACTTCTGATAATTCCCGGCCTGAATAACAACAGAACATCGACCGCAAACCCGATGTTTGCTGGGCGCCTTCCCCTGGACTTCAGCCGTTCATGGTAAAGTTCCATCAAGTCACCTTCAATGTATCGCAACAAGGATGGATGGCAATACCATCGAAAAAATTTAAGGAATAACTTTGGTGGCCTGTGTTGCATTATTGCGTTGCCGGAAGCATCCGAAAATCAAAATGTCACGTTTCAAATAATTATTTCCTATTTGTAGTAATAACTGTGCCAGTTATGATTTTCGCAAAAACGCAGAATTTTCGACGTTTTTGCTTTATAGCATTGTTCAAAAATGAACGACGCGAGCGATCGGTACGGCGTATTTTGCTTTCTTCAATAACTCTCTATGGTGCGTTAATCCTTCTCATAAAACTTCGCACGCTTGAAATGCGGGGTGACCAACAACGCTATGTGCGATCTGGTATCCGGCGGTCTTCATGCTCGAAAGGTGCCGGACCAGGTATCCTCAAAAACAATTTTTAACACCTACGCCCGCAATTTAAACCGCAGGAAAAACCGCGTCTCGACCCGCGGTATCGACCGCACTGTAATGTTACCGCCATGAGAACTCATGATCTGTTTCGACAGGCTTAACCCGATACCGGAACCGTCCTGCCGGGTAGAAAAAAATGGAACGAAGATGTGACCGATCACCTTGTCATCAATCCCCCAGCCGTTGTCGTACACTTCGATAATAACGTTTCCGTCAGCATCATAAGCTGAAAGAACTATATGTGGATCCGGTCTTCCTGCCAATGCGTGGATGCTGTTGCCGATCAGGTTAATCAATACCTGCTCAACCAGTACGCGATCCATCGGCACAACCGCTGACGTCGCTTTGATGTTCACGTCGAGAACAATATTGTTTCTTGACGTCTCTTCGCGCATGAGTTGTTCAACAGACGACAGCAGCGAGCGGATTTCCACAGGCGCGAGAACCGGTTTCGGAACTTTGGATAATGTTCTGTACGTCTCGACAAATGTCAGCAGACCTTCACTTCGTTTTTGAATCGTCCGGAGTGAAAAATCAATATCCGAAATCACCTCATCAGTCAGTTGCGGCGCTTTGCGGAGAACACCATCTTTGTTTCTGAGCATGCTTTGCGTCGTTTCTGTCAACGATGAAATCGGTGTTACGGAGTTCATGATCTCGTGCGTCAGGATACGAATCAACTTGTGCCATGCTTCGATCTCCTTTTGTTCGATCTCCTGGTTGATGTCCTGGATGATGATAAGTCGATGTGGCAGGTCCAGCAGCAGATTCGTCGAAACGTCAATGGAAAGCATTTTAGATTCACCGTCGATCTTCCATTCCGCCAGCTTTCGGCCATTGTCGCCGATCTCTTCAACAAGTTGTGTAAAGGAAGGTTTTAGCTGCTCCAGTATCTTCCAGCTTTTGGCCCCGGTCTCGCCAATCAGCTTTTCAGCCGCGGGGTTAATAATGGATATCTCCGCGCTGTTCTGCACGGCGATAATGGCAATGTTGAGGTTGTTGACCAACCGTTGCAGCAGGTGATATTGCGCCTCACGTTCAATCTTAACCGCTTTATACGATTCGATCATCGCATTGAGACTGGACTCGAGTTCCTTAAAAGAGTGGCCATGGATGCCATCGCGAAAAGTAACGGCAAAGTCATGATGAACAACAGCATTGAAAAGCCGGGCAAGTTCCCGGTTCGTCCGGCTTACAAAATGAATCATTTCGATCACCTGCACGATTATAATCGATGCAATGATGATGTGGTTGACAAGCATCTCGGCACGGCCAAAAACAAAGGCAAAAGCAAAGATCGTTGCCATGAGCAACAGGACACGGAGTATCACGAGGGCATAAAATCTGCGATGGATGGTCATACGTTTACAAACGATGTTTTTTCATCCGGCGATACAAGGCGGTGCGGGTCATGCCCAGAGCACGCGCCGCATGGCTCACGTTACCCCGATGGCGGTCCAGCGTCTGAAGTATGAATTGTTTTTCCATTTCGTCCATGGTAAGGTCCGACGGTTCATTGTTGTTCGCCAGCGAGGTGCTTCCTACCACAAGCGCCGGATTTCGAATGATCTTGTCTTCATTTAAAATGACCGCGCGTTCGACAGCGTGTTGCAGCTCACGGATATTGCCAGGCCAGTAGTACTTCTTCATCTTTACCATGACCGTCTTATCGATCTTCATGCCTGGTCGTTTGTATTTTCTTCCGTACACGTTCAGAAAGTGATCAGCCAACAAGGGGATATCTTCACTGCGTTCCCGTAACGATGGAATTCTGATCTCCACGGTATTGAGCCTGTAAAGGAGGTCCTGACGGAATTTTTTCTCCGCGGTCATCTCGTGAAGGGAGAGGTTCGTCGCGCTGATCAGCCGGACATCTACCGCGATTGTTTTACTGGAGCCGACAGGCTGGACCACCCGCTGCTGCAAAACCGTAAGCAGTTTGGCCTGCAGGGGCAAGGTAAGATTGCCAACTTCATCCAGAAAGATCGTTCCGCCGGCTGCGATTTCAAACCTTCCGGCTTTATCCTGACGTGCATCCGTGAAAGCACCTTTTACATGTCCGAACAGTTCGCTCTCAAACAGTGTTTCCGTGATCGCACCCAGGTCTACCCGGACGAATGCGTTGCTTTTCCGGTTCGAGCGCTGGTGCAACGCCCGGGCTACCATCTCCTTGCCTGTGCCATTTTCGCCGAGAATCAGTACGTCTGCATCCGTTGGAGCAACCCGCTCAATCATTTCGTGTATCCGTTTGATGGCGGGTGATTCACCGATCATGTCCGCGTAATGCGACTGGATCTCTTCATTCAGGTTAGCCTGGGTGACCTGCAGTTTGGTAACCTGTTTTTTCGACGCACGCAATTGCAGCGCCGCATTCATTGTCCCGAGAAGCTTTTGATTCTTCCACGGCTTCAGGATAAAATCCGTTGCGCCATTCTTCATCGCTTTTACAGCCAGATCAATCTCCCCGTAAGCCGTGATCAGTATCACGACGGCCTGCGGATCAAAGACCAGGATCTCCCCAAGCCAGTAAAAACCTTCCTCGCCATCGTTCACCCCGCGCTTAAAATTCATATCCAGCAGGATCACGTCATATTCCCGTTCGCGCAACAATTCCGGAATTCTGGCAGGGTTCTCTTCAATGGTGACTACCGAAAAATCCTGCTTCAGAAACATTCGCGCGCTCTCCAGCACATCCTGGTCGTCGTCGATTATCAGTATTTTGGCATCATTCATTATCTGAATGTAGTATAATGTATCGGATTCATACACTGAAGTGTATCGGTTTCGATACACGTTCTGAAACGTTTTGGAAGCATTACTTTGTTAATTATCTGAATACCAGCACGATAATATGTTGGTACAGACTTGGCTAAGGCAACAGCATGATAAGAAACTATCTCACCCTTACCTTCCGCAACTTCCTGCGCAACAGAAATTATACGCTGATCAATATCCTCGGCCTGTCCATCGGGCTCACTTCGTGCATTATCCTTTTCCTGCTGATTCGTTTCGACACCAGTGTCGACAAATTTCAAAAGCATTACGACCGCCTTTATCGCGTGGTGCGCACGGACCAGACCGCCTCCGGGAAGTCGTACGAGTCGGTGACACCCTACCCTTTCGGGGAAGCGTTCCGGCAGGATTTCTCCGAGGTTCCGCTGGTAACGCAGTTCCATTTTCACAGCGAAGGCTTTCTTACCATCGGCGCCGACAAACACAAGATCGAACACGTCTTGTTTGCCGACACCGCCTTCTTTGATGTTTTCAGTTTCGGCGTTATCTCCGGCAACCCGAAAAAAGAACTATCTCAGCCGAACAAGGCTTTCCTCACGCAATCGCTGGCCACCAAACTTGGGCTCACCGTAGGCGACCAGTTAAAATTCAACAACAAGATCAATCTCGAAGTCGTCGGACTTGTGAGTGATGTGCCACCAAACTCGCACATCGAATTCAACATGATCGTGTCGCTGCCGTCGTTTACTAAAGATTTCTTCGGATGGCCCGTTGACCGCTGGGGACTGAATTCCGCCGGATACAGTTACATTGTTTTGCCGCCAACGCTGACAGCGAAACAGGTTGAATCGCGGTTCCCGGCCTTTGTGAAAAAGTATTACAATGCAGAAGAAGCCGCCCGGGTAGAATACCTGCTGCAGCCGTTCAGCGAGATCCATTTCGACACCCGCTACTCATCCACACCCGGCGACCTCGAAAATGTGGACCAAACCTACCTCTATGTACTTGGAACGCTGGGGCTGTTTATACTGCTGATCGCGTGTATCAATTTCGTGAACCTGGCAACAGCGCTGGCCATCAAAAAATCGAAGGAAATCGGTATCCGGAAGACCCTTGGCGCCGTGCGTTCACAACTCACAGCCTATTTCCTCTGCGAAACACTGATCCTTACATTACTCTCCGTGATCATTTCCCTCGGCCTCGTCGAATGGTTCCTTCCCTGGCTACGCAATTTCATTGAGAAGGACATCCACCTGGGACTTTTGAGCGACCCTTCACTCCTGCTGTTCCTGGTTGCGCTTGTGATTACGTCAACCTTTATCTCCGGCTTTTACCCGGCCGTTATACTATCCGGGTTTGATCCGGTCGAGGTACTGAAAAACAAGATCAGTGCGAAAGGAAGTTCCGGCGCATCGGTACGGCGAATGCTCGTGGTATGCCAGTTTATCATTGCCCAACTGATGATCATTGGCACCCTGGTGGTCTCGGGTCAAATGAACTACCTGAATTCGAAATCACTGGGTTTTAATCCCAACGCTGTAGTGAACGTGCCACTGCCGGATAACAAGGAAGAGACGTTAAAAAATTTCCGCGAGCGGCTCGAGTCAAACCCCGCGGTCAAGTCAGTTTCGTTCGCTGTCGGAGCACCTACCGCAGACTCCAACATCGGAACCGGTTTCTTCCTGCAGGAGAGCGGCCCGGATGAGGTCCATGCCGTGAAAATAAAAACCGTCGACATTCATTACCTGGATACGTATCAACTCGAAATGAAAGCGGGACGATGGTTCACGGAAAGTGAAGCAAAAATTGCCGCTGACACGTCGGTTAAAGATGATCGCTATACAGTGATCGTCAATGAAACCGCCGTGGCCAAGTTTGGACTGAAATCGCCTGCCGAAGCGCTGGGAAAACGCGTACACCTCGGGCTCAATGATATTACGCCGGCCATCGTCGGTGTGGTCGCGGATTTCCACGAGCAGTCCCTGCGCGATGAGATTTCTCCTGTCGTTATGATCATCTACCCGGAGCTCTACTACGACGCCGGGATCGCGATCACCGGTCAAAACATGCCGGAGACCATTGCGTTCATTAAGAAAACATGGACCGAACTTTTCCCGGAAGATTATTTTAATTATGAATTCCTGGACCAACACCTGGAGAGCCTTTACGCGGCGGAACAACGCCAGCTGGTTTTGTTCAGGATCTTTTCCGGCATTTCAATATTCATCGGCTGTCTTGGCCTGCTGGGTCTCGTATCCTTTATGGCAAATCAAAAGTTAAAAGAGATCGGCGTGCGCAAGGTATTTGGTGCTTCCGTCACCGGCATCCTGTTTATTTTCTCGAAAGAATTTATAAAACTGATTACCATGGCTTTCCTCGTTGCTGCCCCGTTGGCCTGGTACTTCATGAACCTCTGGCTGCAGAATTTCCAGTATCACATTTCTATCCATTGGTCTGACTATGTACTGGGCCTGCTGTTCACGGTGCTGATTGCGCTGGGCACGGTCGCCTATCGCTCCATCAGGGCAGGGATGTCGAACCCCATCGATTCATTGCGCGCGGAGTAAGCGTAACGTAAGTGCGTGTAAAACGGAAACAATAAAAAAGCTGCACCATGAAATATGGTGCAGCTTGCAAACAGGGTCCTGAACGTCGACATTCCGGACTTATTCCACGACAAAACGTTTGATGGTTCGTGCGCCATCGATCTTTACGATGATAATTAAACAGACAGACAGAACTTTCAAGGAAACGCAGGACCCATCACAGGATGAGACCGGGTGTATTCATCATGCACGAATACGAAATGCGCTTATTTAAATCCTTCGTCGGAATACCAGGGATGGCCAGCCTGATGGAGCATGCGGAAGTATGCATGACGAATAAAAAGTATTCATATAACGGGTCTTGGTTCAATGAACTTACAAAGGTTACCGACGAAAATATTGTTTCCGCGACTATTTTTTTTCAGGCATTACCGGCGGCGCTGTCAGACGAAGCGAGTGTTAAGCCGAAGGATAACTACGAATATCATTGCCGTTGGCGCGGACGGCGGAGCATGGGCACGATCGTGGGGGATGATCCTAGCTGAATTTTTCCCAGGACTTCGAATCCATGTCGCTGATAGAGCGGGATGTTTCGCGGATTGCTGGATTCCAAATAGGCAGGCAGCCGGTCACCATCGCAGCGGGCGAGCGAAGACCTCATAAGCTTATCGCCGAACCCTTGACCCTGGTACAGGGGGTCAACGCCGATGAGGGGAAGATACCAATGGGGTTCCGAAGGGCGAAAGCTAGCCATCTGGCTGAAAACACCTGCTGCATCCTGTTGAATGGACTCATGCACGGTACGCTTCATCAGAGTGGCAAGCGCTTCCTCATCGGAAGTTGCTTCCGGCGGCAACCACAAGGCGACACCTGCAAGTTGACCGATCCCAAACGCGGTTCCCAAACCAAACGACTTCATTGCAAAGGCCCGCGCAAGCTTAGGCATGTTAACAAGATAATCACCCGCGTGCGGCCAGGACCATCGCGCAGCGGGATCCCCGACGAAAGCCAGCACAATGGAAGCAAAAGCATCGTCAGCCGACTTTTCATCGATGTTATAAACGGTTGGCGCGGCATCTGCCGTTGTTTTGCGTTTCCCGTTTTCCGTATCCGGAATAGAGACATCCGGCTGGACTCTTTCGCTCGCTTCTATCGGCCGCTGGTGCTTAAAAAAATCTGACTCCTGTGCCTGATCTCCTTTCCTTGAATTTGAGCTCTTCATAATCGTTACAGTTATATTCAACAGCCTGCCGCTTCGCTTGCAGCTGAATGCTCGTTAAGAATGCCTACCCATTTACCTTTTATAACGCATAAAAATAATGCCCAGGATCAGGTTCTGTCAGCATCCGGCATCTTACCCTGAAGTCGCTATGATATTCTACCATCCATCCCCAGCGCAAGATTTTGCGCTTCAATACCTCGTCTCAAAGCAAGTATGCTGTAATTTTTAAGCACATTCTAAAAATCTAACATCCCAGCGCAAGATTTTGCGCTTCAACACCTCGTCTCAAAGCAAGTATGCTGTAATTTTTTAGCACATTCTAAAAATCCAATATCAAGGATTCTCCTAAAAATATTTAAGTATTAAGGTGTCGCCTTATATTTGCTGTTGACAATTTGCGAAAGATTAAGAATCTACATTGAAAGTACGAACCCAGTCAATATCCCTGAGAAATCATCCATGAAAACACCTTTGATTACCCGGGAGGGGTTAGAAAAATTAAAAGCTGAGCTGGATCATCTATGGCGCGTTGAACGGGCGGAAACAACGCAAAAAGTATCATGGGCTGCAAGCCTGGGTGATCGTTCCGAAAATGCAGATTACCATTATAATAAAAAACGCCTGCGCGAAATCGACCGGCGCCTGCTCTACCTGCGCAAATGCATCGATGACCTGAAAGTTGTGGAGTATTCACCCTTCCAGGAAGGCAAAGTGATGTTCGGCGCGTGGGTGGAAATTGAAAATAGCAAGGGTCAAACCAAACGCTTCCGTATCGTTGGCTACGACGAGATTTTTAATACCAAAGATTATATCTCGATTGACTCGCCCATGGCACAGGCCCTGATGAAGAAAGCGGTAGGCGATGAAGTCGTGGTAAAAACCAGTGCAGGCGAGTTTGCCTGGCGCGTGGTCAAAATTGAGTATCAGCAATGACGTCACGGCATACGAACGCAATGACTCATGCCGGGTAAAATACTTTAACGGAATTTGCCGTCATCGGCAATTATCCACGATCATGCTACACGTCAAAGCGGCTAGAAAATTACTGAAACAGTGTACGTACCAAATCACTATCGTTTGAAAAGATTATTACCCATTACGCGGGTCATTACTTCATCTTTCAACAAACGGCTGACAGGAATCTGCGCTTTACCAATGAACACGTCGCTCCCATCCAGCGCCGTGACTTTATCAATATTAACAATGAATGATTTGTGAACCTTCAGGAAATTACTTTTTGGAAGTTTTTCCTCCAGTCCGCCGAGCGTAATGTACGTGATCAGTTTACGTAGTGCCGTGTGCAGAATGCAGTAGTTCTGCATCGCTTCAGCATAAAGCACCTCGTTGAAATAAACTTTTTCAAATACATGATCGCATTTGATGAAGAAGAAGTCAGGCGATGACAACGCGGAAGCCCGCAACACCTGGTATTCGTAAGCCTTTTGAACGGCTTTCCGGAAACGCTCAAAGATGACCGGCTTGACCAGGTAATCCAGTACGTCGAGCGAATAGCCTTCCAGTGCAAAATCCGGATGAGCCGTTGTGAAGATCACCAAAGGTGGATTTTCCAAAGACTTCAGGAATTCAATACCGGTGACTTGTGGCATGTTAATGTCGAGCAGGATAACATCGACGGGTTGCTGCCGTAAAAATTCAGTTGCGCCCGCCGCGCTTTCGCACGAGCCGCCATGTTCCAGGAACGGAACATCCTTTACATATTCCTCCAGCCCCCTGCGGGCCATCGGCTCATCGTCAACGATCAGGCACTTTAACTTCATGAGAGTTCCAGGGTAAGGTTGACTTCAAACCGGTCCGTTGTTTTCTTCACGGCCAGTGTATGACGGTCGGGGAACAAAAGCTCGAGCCGACGCCGCGCATTTTTTAACCCGATACCGCCCGGTGAAGATGCGGTCCCGTTGCTTGTCGTATTGATCACCTGGAGCGATAGTATGTTATCGTCGCGTTTCAGCGCAATCTTTACTTCGTTCTTTCTGTCCGTAAAGTTTGAGACGTGTTTAAACGCATTTTCAATAAATGGGATCAGCAACATGGGCGGTAGTGAAAAATCAGAAACATCATCCGATACGTTAAACTCAATTACATCATGTCCGTTTCTTCTGAGTTGCTGCAGATCGACAAAGTTCTTCAGGTAGGCCAGCTCCTTACCGATCGCGATTGCATTACCATTGCATTCGTATAACTGGTATCGCAACATATCCGAAAACTTTCCCAGCGTTTCCCGCGCTTCCAGGTTCTGTTTATCAATCTGGAAGAAAATCGTGTTGAGCGAGTTGAACAGGAAATGCGGATTTATCTGGGCTTTCAGATAGTCGAGCTCTGTATTAAGTTTCTCCAGGCGGATCTGCTGCAGCAGCTCACGCTGGACGTACCATTGCTTGCTGAGATAAAGGGCACCGGCAAACGCCAGGTAGAAGAAGACGATTGAAAAATTATAAAATGTGTTATGAAAAAAATCAAGCCGTTCGGGATCGCCGATCACATAGCCATACAGATAAACATCGTGCAGGTTTTTGGCAAATGCATAAAAAGCCAGTGAGCCGACGGAAGCAAAGAGCCAAACGAAAAGTTTCCCCTGTGCGATGCGCGGGATAACCACCAGCAAATTGAAATAGATCACGCTGGCAAGCAGTGCATTGCGCAAGACGATCTCCAGTACAAGCTGTAGCGCGCCCGCCTTTCCGATCAGGTGCATTCGCGTGTAGGCGTGAAACCCCGCGGTTAGCACCCAGAAGAGAATGTGATCAAGATGGTACCGGAAGAAGCGGTTCATATCTGCAAGATACGGCTTTCGACAGCGCCTGTTGACCAGAAAAACTGCATTTCATCAAGAAAACTTTGCGTTACGTCAAACCTGCAACATTGATACGCAGGAGTTGCCGTATTTAATGCCATAATCCATATCACTATGAAAACATCTTTTGCAATCCTGGCATGGCTCAGCGTTTCGCTGGCTGCGTGCGCACAGGTTCCTGAAAAAAAAGTCGGTGGTCTGTGTGAAGGCTGTGAGGCCATTCATGAAAGCGCCATCCCGTTCAATGAATTGCCGAGTTCAGCGACCCTCCCGGACTTCAACGATAAAGGTCCGAAGATCGAAGTGAGCGGTATCGTGTACCAGCGCGATGGAATGACGCCGGCGAAAGATGTTGTGCTTTATGTGTATCACACCAATCAGGATGGCATTTACCCGGCAAAAGGAAATGAGAAAGGCTGGGGAAAACGACACGGCTACATTCGCGGCTGGGTGAAGACAGATAAAAACGGATTCTATCAGTTCAAAACCCTGCGGCCCGCCGCGTACCCCGATCGTGGTGCCCCCGAGCACATTCACATCACGGTAAAGGAACCTGGCCGGAACGAATATTACTTAGACGATTACCTGTTTGCCGATGATCCCCTGTTACCAAAGAGCCTCCATGAAAAACCGCGCGGCGGCAACGGCGTGGTCACCTTGACAAGCCCGGACAAAAGTGGTGTGCAGCACGCCACCCGTCATATCATCCTGGGGCTGCATGTGCCTGACTATCCGGATGCCGGACTACCAAAGCTGAACTCCGGGCTCCCGCTTGGCGCAAATTGTCCTGCCTTTGATCCGTTGCATTTATCCGGCGCCGATGCCGGCAGAAAAGCGTGCCCGATGTGCAAATACGGGCAGGGTCAGGGAATTATGCTGTGGTTCAACCACGCCAATGTAGACCAGATGCAAAGTTTTGTAAAGTCGCTCGAAAAAGAAATGCAGGCAAAAGGTGAAAGCAAGCTGCGGGTGTTCCTGATTTATATGAATCCCTTTTATAGTGAAAATCCCGATGTCACCGCACAGGAAATTTTGAAAGGAAAGCTGAAAAAATGGGCGGATGAACAGGGTCTTAAGAAGGTTGCGCTGGCCTGGATACCATCACCGGTAGATGAAGATACGGCGGGGCTATACGATATCAATCCAAAGGCGAAGAATACCGTGTTTGTTTATAAAAAACGGTCCGTGGCGGCGAAGTGGGTGAACGTTGCGTATGATGATAACACGTTAAAAGAAATTTTAAACAAGCTTCGATGAAACGCGCGGGCGGGAGGCCATGCTATCGGGGCGTACGCGTGGAGCAATCTGCCGGCGAGCAAAGAAAGGTCTTCCCACGTTGATATGCGTGCGTAACGTCAGTCCGGCAACAGGAATTCAAGCCTTCAGTTGCTCAAAATAAGCGCTCGTTTCCTGCACAATAGCATTCAGCAACGCACCGGCTTTTTTATATTTCAGTACAGGCGCGATCTGGCCGCTCCAGAATAAAATCAAGTCACGCTTCTGCTGTTCAATGGCCGCGACTCTGAGGGGTGACATGAATTGCGTTTGCAGGGGAAACGGCAGGAAATGTTGCTCCTTTCCGGCGAGTTGTTCTGCCATGCGTGTCGTTATACCTCTTCCCAGTCTGCCGGTGAACGCACGCGATAACATGGTAGTAGTAGCAGCATCTGAAAACAACATCTGCCGGTGAATATCGGTCGCATTGGATTCCTCGCAGGCAAGAAACGCTGTACCTATCTGTACAGCATCGGCGCCGAGCGCAAGCGCGGCTGCAACACCCTTACCATTCGCAATTCCCCCCGCCGCTATCACAGGTACTTTCACTTTCTCCCTGATCAATTGAACGAGTACGAATGTTCCTACTGTAGAGGATTCAGCCGGGGCCAGGAAGGACGGTCGATGACCGCCGGCCTCGAAACCGGAAGCGACGATCATATCCACACCTGCAGATTCAAGGGCTAACGCCTCCGCCAACGTGGTGGCTGCTCCCACCGTGACAATGCCCAGGCGATGACATCGCTCCAGGATATCCTGATGTGGAATGCCAAAAACAAAGCTGAATACAGCAGGTTTTTGCCGCAGAATCACCTCTACCTGGTTTTCAAACCGCGACTTGAACGTCCCTGGTTTTTGAGGCACCGGAATATCCAACGCATCAAAATACGGTTTGAATAACTGTCGCGCTACCTGAAAATGGTCATCGGGCACCGATCCTTCAGTCGCATCGGTATCAGAAACCCAGAGATTGATATTATAAGGCTTGTTCGTTGCGGCTTTGATCTTCTGATCGACTTCAAAAAGTTCTGCTTCACTCAACGTATACCCCCCATATCCGCCGAGGCCGCCTGCATTTGAAACTGCCGCGACCAACGCCACTGACGACAGATTGCCACCAAAGGGACCCTGCATCACCGGATACGCAATGCCTAAAATTTCCGACGCTTTTGTACGGTACCACATATGCAGAAGATTTTAAGGGGCAGTGTCACTCATCATCTTATTGACGATCATCCATTCGTTGTCTATTTTATGAAAAGACAAGAACTCCTCATAATTAAAGTCATACATTTTTACATTGACTTTCGCGAGGGCTATCGAGTTGATAACCTCGATTGACCGAATTGTTCCCACGAACGGCCTCTCACTATCCTTCGGACTCCTGCGGTTCTTAACGACCTCCAGATAAACCTCAAGCGACTTGGCATAAGGCGCCCCTTTCACATCTCCAAATAACAATGTGCCCTGATGCAGTACTTTCCTTAGCAGCGATACGTCACCGTCATAAATCCCCTTAAAGTAATACGCTTCCAACGCCCTGGCTATCGCCAATGTATCTTCCTGGTTGTTATCCATACTGATTTTAATTATAGTTCATGCAACCCGCATAGCAACTGACAGGCGGAAACTATCCGGCGCTTTTCCTGTCAGCCGTGATCCCATTCTCCCGCAGGACGGATACCTGTTCGCCTGCGTACCCCCAATTGTCGGGATCCACCTCGTCAATGACGACGTGTGTCAGGTGCGGATCCTTGTTCAAGGTCGCTGTAACCAGGTCCGTTACGCCTTTGATCAACAACCTTTTTTGTTCCTTCGTAACACCTTCGCGGGTTACTTCGATTCTTACGAATGGCATAGGTTTTTTGTTAAACAAGAACAGATGAAACAACCCTGGCACGCTTTGCGGTGAGCGACACGTTGAGTTCAAAATTGTCGTGGATCAATGTGTCGCCCAGATTTATAAAGAAATTTCCGGACCGGAACTTTATCCCGTAATTTGTCCGATCGACCACCAGCCTGGCCGTGGCGGATAGCACATCATCTTTTTCATTGATGTCGGTCTCGAACTGAACCGGGTGCGTGATTCCCCTGATCGTCAGATTTCCAGTTACCTGACGGCCATCGACCGAAACGATCTGAAGAACAGCTTCGGGAAAATTCTGCGATGAAAAAAAATCATCAGACGCAAGATGCGCGCCAAATTGGGCTTTGTATGTCGGGTCAGTTATATCAAGGATACTGATGCTGGTGGTATCAACCACGATTCTACCGTCAGCCAGCTTTCCGTTCCGCAAGCGGAGTTTGCCTTCTTTCACGGCAATGGTGCCATAGTGGGGTCCTGTAACCTTTCTGCCGACCCATTCGATAGTACTTTGTGTACCAAGAATGCTAAACGTCTCGTTTTTCATTGTTTGTATTTTATTCGTACGCTGGTTAACGTAGTATCTACCCGCGTGTCGAGTGATCTACATCACATTCTCCGGAACGGTAAAATTTTGTGATGCAGATCACTGATTTCTTTTGATTGGTTACAGCTGGTTGGTTACAGCGTCGTGTCTACAACGAAGTGTACTTCTATATTTCCCCGCGTAGCTTTTGAATAAGGACAAATCTGATGCGCACGATCTGTCAGTACCCGGGCCATTTCCGCTTCCATGCCAGGAAGGTGAACGTGGAGACGAGCCTTCAGGGAATATCCATCGTCCGACAGGACGAGATCCACCTCGGCATCAACGGCCGGATCGGCAGGAAATACGACGTGCGTCTTCGCTGCCGCTACTTTTAACGCACCTATAAAGCAAGCTGACCAGCCCGCCGCAAATAACTGCTCCGGATTCGTGCCCGCGCCTTGGCTACCGGGACTGGAAAACCGAATGTCGAGCTTACCATCTGAACTTCGTGATGATCCTCCATCGCGGCCACCTGTCGTATGGGTTGAACCGGTGTACACTACTTTTCCTGTGTGGGCGGGTTTCTTTTCTGTGATGATCTCGTTTTTCATTTTTTTATTTGTTTAAAGTTTTAATGCGCATTGGACATGCTGATAGCATGGCGCCATTTTTAGGCGCTGTTGTAGACTGAATAACAGATGCGTTTGAATACAGAGACAACAATGTGTATTGCCTCCGAAGTTCGTGATCTACGTCACTTTGATCACCGTGCTATGGGTGACGCTTGTCTTGCTAATCTTTATAAAGCCGGCTAAGCGTCTCCCTTGACACACCGAGGTAGGCCGCCAGCAGGTTTTTCGGAATCATGTTATACAGTTCGGGGTACTGCCGGACCAATTCTTCATACCGGAATTTTACGTCATTGCTCATGAGCGATAACAGGCGTCGCTGTGTGGCGACGTAACCTTTATTGGTTCTCCACCGAAAAAAATATTCCACCGGGCGCAGCTCCTTACATAACTTTTCACGATCCTCATTCGTGAGGGAAAGAACCTCTGCATCGGTAATAGAATCAATAGCCGTAGTGGCTTTCGTCTGATGGTACAAAGCATCATAGTCAGACGCCCACCATGTCGGCAACGCAAACTGCAGGATGGACATTTTATTGCCCGAAGTAATGAAATATGATTTCAAACATCCAGCGACCACAAAATATTCAGCGTCGACCATCTCACCATGCCTGATAATCATTTCCTTCTTCCGGAAAGTATGTCTTTTGAAGTGTGTAAAGAAATAGTCAAACTCCGTGTCAGTCAATGTCGTTGTTTTACTGATACTGCTCTTTAAGATCGCTTTAGCTTCCATGGTGATCCGTTATGTTTTGTAATTTATGATACTTACCTGTCGCTACAAAGCAGGTTGGGTCCCTGGCTGCAGGGTGAGGCTGCGCTTTTGCGCCCGGGTAAAAAGTATGAACGAAGTTGCCAGCAATGCAACGCTTATCAGGTAGGAGCGACCCAGGGTTAGCGGGTCACGCACCTGGAGTATCGTTGTCAGGGCATAACTGACTACCGACGTAATATTTTCAGAAAAAACAGATGCGACGGCCTTACCAGGTCTGCAATCAGCCAGGATTGGCCGAAAACGGATTTGAAATAAGCCAATTGCCTGCTCAGGCGTGGCCAGTAAAATTTACTCATTCCTCAACGAACTCACCGGGTTCGCGTGAGCGGCTCGCAATGCCTGGGTCGTTACGATCGACAAGGCAAAAATCAGCGCAATAGCACCCGTAGCCGGAAATATCCACCATGAAATTTCCGTCCGGATCGTGTACCGCTGCAGGTAACTATCCATGGCCCACCACGACAACGGTGCCCAGACCACAAACGCGATGATGACCAGAATGGAGAAATCCCTGCAGATCAAATTCACCAGGCTGGAAACCGATGCCCCCAGAACTTTTCGGATGCCGATTTCCTTGGTGCGCTGCTCTGCTGTAAAGGCGGCGAGTCCGAACAACCCCAGCCCCGTGATGACAACCGCGAGAATAGCAAACAAACTGGCGAGGCTGCTCGTGAGATTGATCGTGGTGAATTTTTTCTGAAACTCCACATCCACGAAGGTATATTCGAACGGATAAGCAGGGCCATATTTTTTGAAGATATCTTCCACAGTCTTCAGTGACGCCTGCAGATCGTTCGTCTTCTTTAATCT
This sequence comes from Ohtaekwangia sp., assembly GCA_035628815.1. Taxonomy (GTDB): domain Bacteria; phylum Bacteroidota; class Bacteroidia; order Cytophagales; family Cyclobacteriaceae; genus Ohtaekwangia. The sequence goes on from DASPJC010000485.1 coordinate 22,618, forward strand.
TATCGTAATGGCTCCGCCCCAGTCTTCGATTACCGCAAACATCGGCTTCACTTCTTCGTAGGGAGATCCCATCAGTACATCATCACACACGCCAATGAGTTTGCGTTTCTTTCCCCACAGGTCCAGCTCGGTGCCGATCGGATCCTTGAGGCCCATCACCTTAATGGCGGCCTGGTTGACAACGATGGCTGTACTGTCGGAATTGAACTCCTCCGAAAAATCACGGCCTTCAATCATTTTCACACCCATGGTTTTGGCCCAGTCGAAGTCGGTTACAATCGTCGTGAAGATCACTTTTAATTCCTCGGGTTTACCCGGCCAGCCTACGAAATTATTGGAGTTGATATTCGTGATCGTGCTGTTGGAACGGACCATCGACTCCACTACATTGGACGCGAGGAGTTCTGCTTTCAGCGACCGAAAATTGTCCTGGTAATCTTTGTTGAGCGGAACCGTGATGAGATTCTCCTGGTCGTAACCGATGTCGCGTCCCTTGGCGAGCTGGATCTGGTTGAAGATCACGAACATGGAGATGATGAGAAAGATAGAGAAGCCGAACTGTATCGTCACCAGGATCTTCCGCGGGAGGCTCGCGCCCTTGCCAACGGTAGGTTTACCCTTCAATACTTTTACCGGCTGGAATCCTGATAAGTAGAAGGCCGGGTAGCTTCCGGCAACAACGCCCGTGATGATGATCAGTCCTAACGAAAAGATCCAGAACTCCCTGGCCGTGTAGTCGATAAACAATTCCTTTTCCACGAGCGCGTTGTAGGCTGGCAGCAACAACTGGGCGGCAACGACGGCGATGACAAATGAAATAAAAGCAATGATCATCGATTCGCCGATGAACTGGAAGATGAGCTGATTGCGCTTTGAGCCTACACTTTTGCGGATGCCCACCTCACGTGCCCTTCGCTCACTCCTTGCCGTGGCGAGGTTCATGAAATTAATGCAGGCGATCACGATAATGAATATGGCGAGAATAGTGAAGAGCTGCACATAGTCGCTCATCCCGCCCTGCTCTACACCGTCCTCAAAGCTGGAATACAGTCGCCACCGAAGAAGCGGGTAGAGAAACAGCTCGGGCTTCATGTCCGACTCTTTGTCATGTTTTTCGAGCATGGTGCGAATGGTATTCTCCACCGATGCCTGGTTTTTAGGATCATTGAGCTCCACAAAAACCTGGAAGGAGTAATTGCTCCAGTTGTCTTCATTGTCTCTAACCCACTCGTTGGTATTGTGCCAATGTTTGTAAGGCAACAGGAAATCGAACTGGAAGGAAGAGTTGGGCGGAATATCTTTCAAAATGCCGGCGACCTTCAAATCGAATTGGTTGTCGACCCGGACGATCTTACCCATGGCGTCTTCATCACCGAACAATGCTTTTGCCGTAGATGCTGTGATGACGATATTGCTGGCGTCATCCAATACCTGTTCGGCATTGCCTGCGATGAGTGGAAACTGGAACATTTCCAGGAATTCCTCGCTGACATTGAACCCCTGCTTCCGCATTCGCTTATCATCTGTGGATGCCAGCAGGTGGTCGTTACCCCAGTCGGTAACCGCCGCGCGGACAATGTTGGCATCTGCGGGTTTCATCGCCTCATGTGTCGGCAGCGGCAAGGAATTCCATGCGTTGACGCGGCCATCGAAATGGGCATTCACCCACACCTGGTAAAGCCGGTCGGCCTTGGGATGAAATTTATCAAACGAAGTTTCATCAGCTACCCAAAGAATGATTAAAATCGAACAGGTGATGCCGATGGCAAGGCCGGATATATTAATAAAGGAGTAGAAGCCATTTTTTCGGAGGTTTCTGAAAGTAACGATCAGGTAGTTTCTTAGCATGGCTGCAGTGGTTAGATCTTATAGGATACTTTATTGCCGCAAAAGGTTACAGGAATGATGGGAATAATCTGTCGAAAGACGCCCTGGTACGGATGAAGGTTGCATGGAAAACGATATTTATGTCACCGCGGGTTTATCACGACTCACGAATACATACATTTCACTGACCAATAATCATCATTGAATGGCAGCGAAGCACGCTTTTATCGGTACCGCATGGATAAAGACGGGTGGCTAAGGCGTTGCGTTGAAGCGATCACGATGCTGGTTAGACGCGACGAATAAATAGAAGGCAGACCCCTGCTCCACGCATGCCTGTAATAATCTTTGCCGGTGAGAATACCTTTTACAAGCGCAAGTTCAGCAGGATTGTTACCTTTGCGGTGAATTAAATCTATGGCAGCGACAAAACTTATCATCAACAGCAACGGATCTGTTAAAGTAGAAGGCGACTTTGAAATCGTGGACAAAGACGGAAATGCTTACGGTCTTCAGGGCAGAACGATTGTATCACTTTGCCGCTGCGGTCGCTCAGCGAACAAACCGTTTTGCGATGGTTCGCACAAGGACCACTTCGAGCACGACGCAAAGGCATTTGATCTGCCGCCGAAGAAGGTGTAGTCGGTGATGTGATACCCTTTTTTCATCATGCATCGCTGAAACGGCTTCCCTAAAGCCTGTAACCGTCAACGATCACAGAAAACAACGCTGTAACTCTCAAACTCCCAGCCACTGGTCTGTCACCGCCGAATGCAAGGACGTAACGTTTCTCATCCGATGCCAACACTGAGTCAACGATACCACACAGGATCGACGCTGATTTAAAAGTTAAAGGATCATACAAAATATCCGTGCTGCAGGGTATGTCATAATACCGGTACCCGGGGATTGGACTGACAAAAAGCCTTCGCGAAATTTATCGCTGTTACCATGCTTTCCAGTCATGAATATTAAAAACGTGCGTATTAAGCATATTTTGAACGTCGTTGCCTCGAAAAGCCGGACTTCTGAAACAAAATCCAACCACACCCGATGGATTACCGAAGTCCTAAACACTTCTTATCCTCAAGCTCAAACCGGAACGCCGATGCTACGTCTACTCCTTTGCATTGCCCTGCTCACATCGTCCGCTGTTATGTTCGGGCAACCCCGTATCGGAAATCTTTATACCACTGCCCCCTTCCCGTACTATGTCCTATCATCCGATGGCAAAACGCTGGGGGTATACCAGGGCGGAGAAGATCTGAAGCCGTGGCTGGCCTTCATCGACCTCAATACATTTACCTGGCTTCCGGAAGCAACGATCCTCCTGGACAAAATATTTTTAAGCCCGGACTTTAAGATCGCGTACACTGCCGAAATCAACATTGATGGATTTAAAGGGAACGCCGACTGGCTTCCTTATAAAAAATACTTATCGTGGTATTATCCCAACAGTACGTCACTACAGAAAGTACAATGGCCCGACCGCAACCTGATCATGGCCATTCGTTCGGACGGTAAGTTTATCACCGCAGGAACGCTTAAGTTCAAAAAAGAAAAGCACCTGATGCATCCCACCACAACGGTGGTCGACCTGAACCTTACCGATCCCGTTACCGGTAATGTGATCAGCAACATAAGAAAAGGAGAAGTGATGAGGATCTCCTACGACCGGTTCGGCCGAACGAACTGGCAACTGGCGGACAACGATAATCTGCTGGTCGTAGGCGATGGCTCCCGCTGGACGTCGTTCAATCTCACAACAGGCGTGTTCACAAACACACATTCCAACGATCAACTGACGGCGCGTTCGGGAAAATATGTAATGGGCGCCACGTTCAAAGACGCAACCATTGGCGCCTTCAAATACCGGAAGCTCGTCATGAACCTCGAAACCGGCCAGGCGGTGCACGATGAAATGATATCGACCACCGACGTTTTGGGTTACTGGTGCGCCGCGGGTATGTCCAATTCATTCTATACACTCACTGCAAAAACAGGGGAACTGGCGAAAGAAGAGATCATCGACAACAAACTGGTGGTAACGAAAACCGTGAAGCTTGATATCACTGACGTAGAAGCCACTGGTAAATGGCCATACCTCGACCATGGTTTCCACAGTCTGGTGGTGTCAGAGCCACTGGGGATGGCGTTACTCCTTCCGGTTTCGTACAAAGACTATCACAGGTTTAGCAAAATGGTTCTCGGCTGGAGACTGGAAGATGGAAAACTCACCTACGTCAACTATGACTTTGTCAGGCCCAAGGAAAGCTACCTCCAGCGTGAAGCCGCGGAAAACGCCGCCTGGGTAAAGCGCATGACACCAGCAACTCCGTCTCAGTTACCGTTAAACACTTTGCTCCGTTCGCGGGAAGGCTTTCATGTGCTTCTCGGCAAGGATCAGCAGACCTCTAAGTGGAAAGCGATCAAATTCAACCCGACTGGTGACGGAAACTTTTCACCTTCCGAGATATCACTCGCCGAAACAGATTTCCCAAGACTATTTTGTGAAGTCGTGTCAAGTACACCGTGCGGCCAATGCCACGGTCATGGTGCCGTG
>DASPJC010000486.1:0-7826 GCA_035628815.1 Ohtaekwangia sp.
GGACAAAATAAGGTAACTGACGAAAAACTTTTCGGTCGCATTCACGACGGTGACGGGTAACATCATCAAGAGCGCCACCGCCACAACAGCACTCAAAATTTCGCGCATTTTTCTCCACCGCAGCACGAGTCCCAGCGACAGCAGGATCCCCAGGCTGCCGAATATTTTCAAATTGCCGGTTTCTTCAACAAATAGATCCTGCCGGAACTGTGTGATCAAAGCGATAAAGACAATCAGTATGGCGGCGATCAATGTAGGAACGAAGCCTTCGCGCGTGTAGTACTTTTTCATATCGGGTAAGGGTTACATGGCGTCTCTCCACAAAAATAGGAAAAATCCGGGAATTGCCTGGCGACCACGGCTATCCCGGCCGTTCATACCGGTTGATCTGAAAATCATTATATTAACCGGATTATTCTGATCGTGTAATTCATGAGTGAAACGAAGTTCAAGCCCGCCCTCGGCCTATGGGATGCAACCATGGTCGTATCCGGTTCCATGATAGGCTCCGGAATATTTATCGTCAGTGCCGACATTGCGCGCAACGTAGGAAGTCCGGGCTGGCTGATCGCGGTATGGCTGATCACAGGCTTTATGACGATCACGGCCGCCGTGAGTTATGGTGAACTGAGCGGGATGTTCCCGAAGGCCGGCGGGCAGTATGTTTATCTCAAAGAAGCATACAATCCATTGATGGCGTTCCTGTATGGCTGGAGTTTTTTCGCGGTGATCCAGACCGCAACCATTGCTGCGGTCGGTGTGGCATTCGCTCGATTCTCAGCGTACCTTTTTCCTTGGATGAGTGAATCCAATAAGCTGATCTCGCTCGGTTTCATGGATGTATCCGCGGCACAGCTTTCGGCGATCGCGCTGATCATTTTTCTCACGTACGTGAATACCCGCGGCATCCGCGAAGGCAAACTTATTCAGACGACGTTCACCGTTTCCAAGTTGCTCGCCGTATTCGGACTGGTATTGTGTGGTTTTATTTTTGCCAAACAAAGCTTCTGGGATCAAAACTGGCAGCTGGGTTTTACCGCGATGCAGGATCTCGGTGAGGTCGGTGCGGGGAAAATACCGGCCGGTTGGGTCGAGATCGGCGGCGTTACCCTGCTGGGCGCTATCGCTGCCGCCATGACGGGTTCACTGTTCAGCAGTGACGCCTGGAACAACGTAACGTTCATCGCGGGGGAAATCAAGAATCCGAAGCGCAACATTGGTTTGAGCCTTTTCCTGGGTACATTGATGGTAACGATACTGTACGTCACGGCCAACCTGATGTACATCAATGTCCTTCCGATGGATGGCATTGCGTATCCCCGGGCGGACCGTCTCGCAATAGCAGCGGCCAACCAGATTTTCGGCGTGCATGGGCAGGTGGTCATCGCGATACTGATCATGGTCTCAACCTTTGGTTGCAACAACGGGTTGATCCTGGCCGGCGCACGCGTATACTACACCATGGCGCAGGACGGACTGTTTTTTAAAAATGCCGGGAAGCTGAACAAAAACGCTGTACCCGAATGGGCGCTCTGGTCGCAGTGCATTGTTGCGTCGTTACTCTGCCTCAGCGGCGAATACGGAAATCTCCTGGATATGATTTCATTTGTCGTCGTCATTTTTTATGCGCTCACCATTGCGGGAATTTTTATCCTGCGGAAAAAGCGTCCCGATGCGGACCGGCCGTATAAAGCATTTGGCTACCCCTTGCTTCCGGCGATTTATATTATCATGGGATTTTCCTTCTGCCTGTTGCTGATCATTTATAAGCCGGCCTTTACCTGGCCGGGACTGATCATCACGCTGCTGGGCATTCCGTTGTACTATCTCGCTATCAGCCGCAGAAAGGCAAATGATGCTAAAGGATCTGGCGGGCCAGGATAGCGAGGCCCTCGTCAAATGTATGTGGTTCGTACCCCAGATCCTTTCGCGCCTTGTCAATGATAAAACCTGTTTTGGCAGGACGGCGCGCTGGTTGTGTGAATTGCGTGGAGTCGGTAGCGGTAATGAGTCCGCTGTCAAGCCCGAAAAATGCTGCTGTCTTCATGGCAATGTCGTAGGGCGATAAAAGATCTTTTCCGGAGATGTGGTAGATGCCTGTCGCGTTTTTCTTCGCCGCCAGGTAGCACCCCATGGCAAGATCTTCGGCCAGGGTGGGGGTGCGCCACTGGTCGTTGACCACCCGGATAGGCTTGCCCCGCTCCAGGTTGTTCTTCACCCACAATACGATATTCGACCGGCTCATGTCATGGGTAATGCCATAGACCAGCACCGTCCGGAGAATGGCCCAGCGGATGTTGCTCTCCCGGAGGCGTTGCTCTGCGGCAAGCTTGCTCTCGCCATAATAGTTCACGGGAGCGGCGGGCTCATCTTCTGCCAAAGGCCCGTGTGTCCCGTCAAAAATAAAGTCTGTTGAAAGATGGATCAGGTGCGTATCATTTTTCCGGCTGGCGCGGATGAGATTCTCCACAGCGAAGACATTGGCATTCCAGCACGCTTCACGCTCAGACTCGCACTGGTCAACCTGTGTCATCGCGGCGGTGTTGATGATAACATCCGGTTTTAACGCCGATACAAGATTGTCAACAGATAGTGTATCCGTTATATCGAGGGCATGGTAGGTTCCGCGATCGATGGGTATGACGGACTTTCCGCGCGCGGTGGCCATGAGTTCCAGGTTGTTGTCCTGCTGGAGCAGGTACGTCAGTTTCTGACCGAGCAATCCGTTGGACCCTGTGACAAGGACTTTCATAATGATAGGTTCCCGGTAGCGTTAAGGCGACGGATATTTGTACTTGTACAGCGATTCAATCGTTGCTTTCGGAACTTCCTCCACCGTGACGGTCATGGGAATGTCAACAAAAGGACGATCACTCTTATCTTTCGGTTGGGCCGTGATCTTGTCGATTACCTCCAGCCCCTTGATCACGCGGCCAAATACCGTGTACTCACCATCCAGGTGCGGCGTTCCGCCGATCGTCGTATAGGCCTTTACCTTCTCGGGGTCGGCCTCCTTATCCGTTGTGATCCCCGTCTCTGCTTCCGCCAGCGGTCGCAATGCTTTCATCAGGTACTCTTCATAACCTTTTTTATCCTGGTTCTGCACGAAGGTCATCAGGGTATCATAGTAAGATTTGTTAGCTGGATTCTGTAAAAATTGCTGCATCGCCTGGTTGAATTTCGGACCGTCGATAGTCAGCTGATCTTCATTTACCTTGGTTCCCTGGACGACGTAGAACTGACTTCCGCTGGATGCCTTCGCGGGATTTTGCATGTCGCCCAGCCGCGCCGCCGACAACGCGCCTTTCACATGAAAGAACTTCGGGTTGATCTCCGCTTCAATCGTATATCCCGGCCCGCCCTGTCCAAGCATTTCACCCGGCTTGGCGCCCTTCGACGCAGGATCGCCACCCTGGATCATAAATCCCTGGATAACGCGGTGAAACAGTAAACTGTCGTAGAATTTTTCCTGTGCCAGTTTGATGAAATTCGCCTTGTGCCTGGGTGTTTCATCATACAGGATGGCGATCATGTTTCCGAAGGGAGTTTTGATGGTAACCACATAATCTTTTTGTTCTTGTGCGGATGTTGTCATGGATAGGATGAGTAGTAAGAGCGATGAACAAACGAAACTTTTCATGGATAACTGTGCGGTGATCGTTAAAAATATTCGTCAGTATAATATTAAAATTTGTTAGGCCGGGATGTCCTGGCGGATCGCCCGCAGGATTTCGTCGCCGCCCGACGAAAGCACTTCCAGCCCGACCGATTCGCCGAGTGCTTTGGCGTCTTCCGGAACAGCGGAACGTTTGATTTTTACGATCCGTTGTCCATCGAGCGAGATGATGCCGGCTTTCAATGTAATGAGCTTGTCGTCGAAATGCGCGTATCCGAAAGCGGGGATGCTGCAACCGCCATGCAATGTTTTCAGGAACGCGCGTTCGGCGCGGATACAATCTTCCGAAGCCTGGTCGTTTACCCAGCGGCGGATAATTTCTTTCTTGTCGAAATCCAGTTTTTTGTGACAGGCAACAGCGATGCTGCCCTGTCCCACGGCAGGCACAAAATAACTGGTTTCGATTTTCTCCACGATCAGCTCGTTGTAGCCCATCCGGTGAACGCCCGCATAGGCCAGGATCAGCGCATCACAATCACCGGCCTTCAGTTTGGCCAGCCTGGTTTGCAGGTTGCCGCGAATGGAAACCGGTTCCACGTGCGGGTAAAAATGTTTGAGAAAAGCAACGCGGCGGGTAGACGAAGTTCCGACACGGATCTGCTTTTCTTCAGAAAGGGTCAAGCCAGGCTGATAGCTCAGTACGACATCGTTCACAACTTCCCGCGCCGTGAAGGCAATCAGCTCAAGTTCGTCGGCCAGGGTCGCTGAAAGATCCTTTGCGCTATGTACGGCAATGTCAATCCCGCCTTCTATCAGCCTGGCGTCGATCTCTTCAGTGAACACGCCCTTGCTGCCGATTTTCGCGATGGTGACATCCAGGATTTTGTCGCCCCGTGTATCCATCGGCACGATCTCCGTGCGATATCCCGACGGCTTGATCTGGTCGGCAACATATTCGGCTTGCCAAAGGGCCAGCTTACTGGCGCGTGTTCCGATACGGATGACCTTATTCATAGGCGTAGGTTTTGATCACGGATGAGACGACGGATTGAGCGTGTTCGAAAGTTTTAGCGACAAATCCAAAAAGATCATCTTCGCGCTTCCATTGCGTTCAAGGTGATAGCTCGCGTCGTTCAGCAACTGAAACGACTTCTCGGCTTTGTCGACGGTCATGATCTTGCTGAAAGCCTGCACGAATTTAAGCTCCTCACCCCGTGTGCGATTGATAGTGGTTGCGCCGGCGATGAGCAGCAGCGTTTCACGAATAATGCCCATGCCGTACGAAAGCATATTGCGCTGGTTGAGTTTGTCAAGACCATGATACTCTTCCGCGATACCGACAAGCGAGCCGTAATTCTTTGCGAAACAGGCGCGCATCCAGTCGATGAAACGCTGGGTGTTATTGTCTTCTTCCTTTTCCAGAAGTTTTAATGCCATGTTCAGGCTGCCATCGGCCAGTTGCACGACTTTGGCCGCGCGGTCGTTGTCAACGCCGGAATTTTTCAACAGAAAACTTTCAATCACTTCATCTGTCAGCAGCGGGACCGTGATGATCTGTGTCCGCGAAATGATCGTGGGAAGGAGCCGGTCTGCCGCGTTCGTAACGAGGATAAAGTAAGTGTGCGGCGGTGGTTCTTCCAGTATTTTAAGGATGCCGTTGGCCGCGGAAGGATGCATGAACTCCGGTTGCCAGATGATCATCACCTTGTATTTGCTTTCAAAAGGTTTCAGCGAAAGCGATTTGATGATCTCGCGGCTTTCTTCGCGGGAGATCAACGCGAGCTTATCTTCGCCGCCGTAGTAGTTAGTCCAGTCGTCGAGCCTGCCAAAAGGTTGTTCGGTCAGGAAGGCGCGCCACGATTTCATGATGTCGGCCTTGAAACGTTCCTCGTCCTTATCGCCCTTGACGTTGCTCAATGGAAAAACAAAGTGCGTGTCCGGGTGGATGAGCTTCGCGTTCTTGTAACAGGCGGCGCAGGTCCCGCAGGCGTCATGATCACCGCGGTTCTCACAATGGATGTACGTTGCATAGGCCAGCGCCATGGGCAGGTTGAGTGCGCCATCGGCGCCTACAAAGAGTTGTGCATGCGCCGTGTGGTGACTTGTCACCGCTTCGGTAAGAAGTTTCTTTACATCATCAAGACCGGGAATGCTTTCGAATCTCATCCTTTAACTTTATCCAACTATTCTAATGTTCCGTTTTTTCATTTACATCCTCCCATGCCCTGTCACGCATAGTCATCTGGTAAACATGGGCTAAAATATCCTCGTCATGCCGGTCCGGCGTAACATTTCTCCGTGCCATACACCGTTCACTGGTTACCAGCGCTTTTTCGAGGAGGTACGTGGCGTACCCGGCAGGTCCCCCCCATGTAAATGAAGGAATGTAATTACGGGGAAATCCACTGCCGAACAAATTGGCAGAAACGTCTACCACGGTTCCGGTATTGAACATGGTGTTGATCCCGCACTTACTGTGATCCCCCATCATCAGCCCGCAGAATTGCAGCCCGGTGTCGATAAACTCCTCTTGACGGTGACTCCACAGCTTGACCGAATCATAATTGTTTTTCAGGTTGGAGGTATTCGTATCAGCGCCCAGGTTACACCACTCGCCCAATACCGAACAACCCAGGAAGCCGTCATGCGCTTTATTGCTGTATCCGAAGATCACCGACGTGCTGACTTCGCCGCCAACTTTGGAATAGGGCCCGATGCTTACGTTGCCCCGGATCTTTGCCCCCATGTTGATGTGCGAACCTTCACCCATGGCAAAAGGTCCGCGGATAATCGCCCCTTCCTGCACAATACTGTTTTTTCCCAGGTATATCGGACCGTTCTCCGCATTGAGAATAGCCGCGCGGACATAGACGCCTTCCTCCACGAAAATATTTTCACCGTAGGTACCGTAGACTACAGTGTGTTTGTCATCAATCTGCCGTGATGTTTTTCCGGCCGTTATTCGGGTGAAGTCAACGCGCAGCTGTGCATCATTTTCAGTGAATATTTTCCAGGTTTTATCAATGACGGTTAATTCGCCGGGATAGGCGATCGTATTAAAGGTATCCATGGCACCTTCCGGCTGCCGGACGGCGATAAGCAGATCGTTTTTCACTAAAAAATACCCGCCCGGCAAAGCCTTGATCGCCTCGACCAGGGCCTGGTCAGGGCAGATCGCGCCATTAATGAGGAAATTGTCGCTGGTGGATCGGGCCGGAAACTTTGGCTGAAGGTAATCCTCTGTTTTGTATGATGGACGGAAACCCAGCCAGTGCTCCCATTTCTCGGCCAGCGTCATGATTCCAACCCGGATGCCGGCTACAGGCCTGGTAAAGGTGAAGGGAAGCAGGTCCTGGCGGATAACGGGGTCATCAAAGAGGATTACATTCATTGGCCAAAAATACGGCAGAATACCAAACATCGCGACGCACCGGGCATATTCTTGGAATAAAAAAAGCCGTCGTTTCCGACGGCCTTTCTCTCTCCAAAAGAAGAAGTATTATGCTTTCTTCTGATATTTATTTTTGAACTTCTCAACGCGGCCCGCTGTATCGACAAACAGCTTTTTACCGGTGAAGAAAGGATGCGAAGCAGAGCTAACCTCCACTTTGATGACGGGATATTCTTTGCCATCCTCCCACTTGATCGTCTCTTTCGGAGCGCTGGTGGAACGGCTTAAAAACTTGTGATCACTGGACGTATCCCAGAAAACCACTTCTTTGTACTCAGGATGAATGCCTTTTTTCATATTAATTTCGCGCTTTTTCCTTGTAAAGGACTGCAAAGATAAGGAGCACAGCCTGATTTGCAAAGGCAGATTTTCTTAAATTTCTAAAGAAAGGCTTATTTACCAAAAGACCGTATTTTGCCGCTTCTATGCTGAAAAGACGCTTATTTTTCCTTTTATCAGGCTTTTTGTTGTCAAACATCCTGTTCGCGCAAAGCAGTTACCTTCCCCTGAACGAAGATTACTACCACTGGATAGATCGTTACGAAGTAAAATCAGGCTACATCATGCCTCATTTTTTTACCGGCGTCAAACCGTACAAGCGATCGGCCATCGTAGCCTATGCGGATTCGCTAAACGCCATGGGCCTTTTCACATCGGCGAGTGACCAGTTCAATTACGACTACTTTCGAAATGACAGCTGGGAATGGTCGGATGCGGAAACAAGCGATAGCCGGAAACCATTTCTCAAACACTTCTATA
>DASPJC010000487.1:0-2116 GCA_035628815.1 Ohtaekwangia sp.
CAGCCAGGGGAACCGTAATGGTTAACGACGCAGAAACAATCGCCCGGCATTCCGTTTTTGATGAAGATATCGATCCGCCAGCTACACAGAAGACCTTTAGTTTTCTGGAACAGGTTCACGCCATGGATCCCGAAATGGCAGCATCTCCGCCAGAGAATGTCTACCAGGGTCCTATCGGACGTCAGGCGTCAGGCGCGGTGCGGCTGGGCGAGGTCCGTTATTTTGTCGGCAGTGATGACCGTGGAGAAGAATTGTGGCGTTCGGATGGGACGACGATGGGCACACGATTGGTTAAAGATATTTTGACGGGACCGCATTCCTCCCGCATCTCGCAACTTACTGTCCTCAATGATTTCGTGTATTTCAGCGCGTATGATGGAGCGCATGGCAGTGAGCTTTGGCGATCGGACGGTACACCCGCGGGCACTTCCATCGTAAAGGATATCATACAAGGCAGTCGCTCGTCGCACCCAAGAAATTTTACAACCTTCAAAGGCGACCTGTACTTTACGGTTTTCGGCGAGGATGGTGTTGAGCTTTGGAAAACTGACGGCGGTGAGAATGGCACCGTGAGGATTTTTCCTGCAGCCACGGGGCAGGAAGCTTACGGTAATGCCGCGCAAACCATCGCTGTCCGGCGTTTTGATAGTGATCTCAGCAGCGAAGTAACAGATCACCGTGCGGCCGTGAATGTGTCGGTTTTCCCAAACCCGTTCAGAGACAAACTTCGGCTGCGAATTGATGCGGCGACACCTGAAAGTTTTTCGTTTGCACTGACAGACACACAAAATCACAGGATATTTCAATGTACAGGAGAGACCAATACGACCATTGAAATAGACAGCGCCCTGCGCCAGGGTATCTACCTGCTACGGGTGAGCTATGGGTCAACCTTCAAAATTCTTAAAGTTGCAAAAGTGGATTAATGCCGGCTAGAAATTCAGCATTTTAATGGCCGTCAGTGCGGCCTCTTCACCCTTGTTTCCATATTTGCCGCCGGCGCGGTCAAGGGCCTGTTGTTTGGTCAGTGTCGTCAGCACGCCAAAGATGACCGGTTTCTTTGTTCTCAGCGCGGCTTCCGTAATGCCATATGCCACAGCCTGACAGATATAATCGAAGTGAGGTGTTTCTCCCTGGATCACGCATCCGAGGCAGATTACCGCATCTACGTTTTTTTGTTCGGCCATCCACAGTCCGCCCAGTGACAGCTCGAATGTTCCGGGAACATTTTTACGGATGATGTTTTCCCGCTTTACACCATGGGCGATAAGGCTGGCGGCTGCGCTTTCGTACAGTGAACCTGTGACATCTTCATTCCACTCAGCAACGATGATGGCAAATTTCTTCCGGGAGAGATTGATGCCGTTGCTGATTTTTCCGGATTGTAAAGGACCTGCCATACAATATGGTCTTGGGTAATAAAAAAGGGATAGTAATCTATCCCTGTAAGTTGCCAGGTGGCAATATCACGAATTGCCTTCCAGTTTCGCCTTGAACTTGCGTGCATTCTGGTACTCCGGAGAATCCCAGAATTCATCAATGATTTTATCATAAACGGCGATCGCCTTTTCATTCTGGTTCAGCTTTTCATAAGCCAGGGCTTCTTTCATGAGGTAAGCCGGTGAGAAGTATTTGTTTGGCTTGTAATTGGCCGCTTTGCCATAGTATTTGGCCGCATCTTCATACTTCTCCTCTTCCATATACGTATCACCGATCAGGCTGTAGGCCCGTGCCTGCACCAACAGATCGCTGGAACTGAAATCCTCCAGGTACAACCGGGCTACTTCAAATTTCCCTTGCTTTAAGAACGCTGCGCCGGCGTAGTAATTTGCCAGGTTAGCGGTTTCAGTAATGCCGTAATCCTGGATGATGGCGATGAAGCCAAGGTTGTTGCCATCGCCGTTAAGAGCCTGGTCAAGGCTGTCCTGCTCAAAATAATACACGGCCTGGAACATTTCCCGCTGCGCTTCCCTGTCCTGGTTGTCCTTATAATATTGGAACCCGAAAAAACCGCCGACGATCAGCAGGATCACCACAGCGAGTCCGATTATTGCTTTGGGGTTGCGTTCAAGCCAGGTCTCTGCACCGATCAACTTTTCCTTTAAGGCATCCGGGT
>DASPJC010000488.1:0-17285 GCA_035628815.1 Ohtaekwangia sp.
TTTCACTTTGGTTCAGACTTCGCTCATAAAGCGCTCAACCTTCAATACGCTCCTGTACGTTGATTTATGGAACATGAAAATAAACCAGCGATCTTTTAATTTACCTGCTGGTTCGTTTCGGCTGGAAATACTTCCTTACCATTTAAAATTCAAAGAATTTCCTGGTCTGCTTGGCAATTTCACGGACAAGTCCTTAATATTGCACTCCAAAATTTAAGGATTCCTCCTTAGCTCAGCTGGTTAGAGCACCTGACTGTTAATCAGGGGGTCCTAGGTTCAAGCCCTAGAGGAGGAGCAAAAAAAGCCATCGGAAACGATGGCTTTTCCGTTATAAGCGATAAGGATATTTCCTGACTCAATAAATTGGACCGCTTCCAACTTATGGGTTTTGACCTGACTGTTAATCAGTCTCGAGGCTTCGGGATATTGAATCCGCATAATAAGCTGATGGCCAGTATGTTGTCATAGATTTGGCTTTTTTTGCTCCAAATACACTCCCGCCAACGCGCCTTTCTTTACCTGAACCGAAAAGTTTAACTTTCATCCGTTTAGTCATCGAGAACGCCACATCGCATTTTTCAGGATTGTCAGCAACACCTTACATAAAACTATCCGACCTCACCCGCAGGATCGAGCAGGTGATCAGCCAGGCGTTTGGCGACCAGACGTACTGGATCGTCGCCGAGATCAGCGGCCATAAATTCTACCCCGATAAAGACCGCCATTACTTCGATCTGGTTGAAAAAATGGAAAATTCCTCCACCGAAACGGCAAAGGTCAAAACAAAGTCGTGGGAACAGGGTTCCATGAAGATCGCCCGGTTCGAACAGGAAACCGGCGAGAAATTCCGGGACGGCCTACAGGTGCTGATCAACGTGAAGGTAAGCTATCACATCATCCACGGCTTGTCGCTGACCGTCCGCGACATCGATCACGGCTTTACCCTGGGCAACCTCGAACGCCAGCGCCGGGAAACATTAAAAAGACTGTTAACCGAAAACCACGACTTCATCCAGCTGTCGGGCGATCAATACCTCACACGCAACAAGCAATCGCGGCTGAACCCGGTCATTCAACGCATAGCACTCATTGGTTCGCCAAAATCGGAAGGCTACACGGACTTCGTCCACACCATCACCAGCAACCAGTTCGATTATACCTTTAGTATCAATAATTATTATAGTACCGTTCAGGGTACGGGCGCGGAGCACGAGCTGGTGAAAACGTTGGTCCAGGTTTATAACGATCACCTTGACCATCCATACGACTGCGTGGTGATCACCCGGGGCGGTGGCTCGCGGACCGATTTCCTGGTCTTCGATACGTATGCGCTCGTGCGGACTGCCGCAAAGTTTCCAATACCCATCATTACCGGCATTGGTCATCATAAGGATATCAGCCTGCTGGACCTCATGGTACATACGCACACCAAAACGCCTACAAAGGCGGCCGAATTTATCATCGCGCACAACAAAAGCTTTGAAGAGAAGGTACTCGTCTTTCAGCGGTCCATTATTATCAAAACGCAGCAGATCATGGCCACGCGAAATAAAAAGATCGCCACCCTTCAGCATGCCGTCACCCAGGGTCTACGCGGTCTTTTGACACGACAGAAAAATTCGCTGATGATGAACCGTCACCAGATCGCCGCCCAGGCCCGGGCGATGGTAACGCACCAGCATCACCTGCTGAATGGAATAACCTTTAAATTTACTTCGCGGCCTTTGATGCTGCTGAACAATCATCAGCACATTTTACAAAATGTCCGTAAAGATCTGAAGGCGCTCTGCACGTATGTGCTGGGCACCGAAAAAAAGCAGCTTCACCATTTCCAATCGCTGATCACGACCATGAGTCCGGGGAATATTTTGAGAAAGGGATTTGCAATTGTTTCGCAACATGATAGTATTGTAACCGATCCGGCGCAGATCGAAAACGGTTCAACCATCACCATTACCCTCAAGGATACCGACATCAGCGCCACCGTAAACGAAAAAAACGACAGCCATGGAAAATATGACGTATGAATCGGCCTACAGCGAGCTTCAAAAGATCGCGGCAGAAATAGAATCCGAAACGGTTTCCGTGGATGTCCTGGCCGAAAAAGTAAAACGCGCCGCCGAACTCATCGCTTTCTGCCAAAGCAAGCTCCGTAACACCGAAGAGGAGGTAAACAACATCATCAAGCAGATGGAACCGAAGACAATACCGGCCTAGGCGAAATGAGTAAATGAGAGAATGAGTGAATGAGTAAATGGAGGGATGAAGAATTGAAATATTGAAAGAATGAAGAATTGAAGGAATGAATGAATATAAAACAGCCAATAACTTTGCTGAGTGACTGAACCCGCCACGTCAACACGTCAACACGTCAACGCGTCAACACCTCAACACATCCCCCTCCCCGAACACCCAAACACTAAAAGCGTTGCCTTTTTGGTGTCACTAATCAAGCGGCAAATCCACCGCTGGCATATCCTAATAGCCTTTGCTGTATTTGAATCAATTACCCTTCGTTTTTGGGAAGGACAGGTTTGCTGTACTTCTGAAATGAAATTAATATTAGGATACCAAATCTAACCCTTTCTGACCATGTACATTACTGTCCGTCACAAGGCAATGCTGAAACTGTCGTTTTACGTTTTGCTGATCACGCTCCTTCATACCACGACCACCCTCGCACAGGATCCCGTTGGCATTTTCGATCATCACCAGGATGTGGGAAATCCAACCTTGAAAGGATCGGCTGTGTACGATAAGGAAAATCAAACCTATACGCTTTCCGGTGCCGGGAAGAACATGTGGGCAACGGAAGACCAGTTCCATTTTGCGTGGAAGAAGATCAAGGGTGACTTCATCATCCGCGCTACCATAAAATTCATTGGAAAGGGTGCGGCAGAACATCGCAAGATCGGTATTATCGCGCGTGATAATCTGAACATGGATTCACGTTACGCCGATGCCTGTGTGCACGGTGATATCCTTTCATCACTGCAGTACCGTCCAAAAGATGGCGATTCAACCTACCAGGTGGTTGTCTCTACCTATCATCCTACTGAAATTGAGCTCGAGCGCTCTGGCAACACATTCACCTTTTCGGCGGCGGTGTTCGGCGAACCCTATAAATCTGTAACGAAAGAACTGGAATTGAACGAAGAGGTTTACGCGGGATTGTTCATTTGTTCCCACCTCGATGATGTTGTTGAAAAAGCAGTGTTCAGCAATGTGCAGATCATTATTCCTGCGGATAAAGATTATGTCCCCTACCGTGACTACATCGGCAGTCACCTCGAAGTGATGGACGTGGCAACCGGTCACCGGAAGATCTTGCACAGCGCGCCGAATTCCCTTCAGGCTCCCAACTGGACGCCGGATAATAAATATTTGATCTTTAATTCGCTTACTCCTTCAGAGAACCTGCTTTATACGTACGACCTGAAGAGCGGTGCCATCGCAAAGCTGAATACAGGTTTTGCAAATCAGAACAACAACGACCACGTGCTGTCCTTTGACGGAAAGATGCTGGCCATCAGTAACCACGTTGGGCCTAAGCGCATTTCGACCATCTTTACATTGCCGGTGACGGGTTCTGACAACCCGGTTAAGATCACCTCGGAGGAAAACGGACATTCCTACCTGCACAGCTGGTCTCCCGACGGGAAGAAACTCATCTTCACCGGTCAGCGGAACAACGAGTGGAATATTGTATCCATCGATATCGTTACAAAAAAAGAAACGATCCTCACAGAAGATGCCACCCTCGATGATGGCCCCGAATATAGCCCTGACGGGAAATACATTTATTTCAATTCTGTCCGTACCGGAACGATGAAGCTTTGGCGCATGAAGCCCGATGGAAGCAACGAAGAACAGGTGACCTTCGATGAGTACAACGACTGGTTTCCTCACTTTTCGCCGGATGGTAAATGGATACTTTTTGTTTCGTTTCCGAAGGACATAGACCCCACCAGCCATCCTTTTTATAAGAAGATCTACCTCCGCCTCATGCCGGCTGCCGGGGGTGTACCCAGGACGATCGCGTATATCTACGGGGGACAAGGAACAATCAACGTTCCCAGCTGGTCACCGGACAGCAAAAAGATTGCTTTTGTTAGCAATTCAAACTTGGATCTGCCTAAAAGGTGATTCTAGCATTGATAACCTGATGCCTTTTACACAACGTGTCAGGTTGGCTTTTGTGAGGTTAGGACGATGGTAACTTCTTCCATTTCGTAAAGCGAATCGCACGTTCCGTTAGATTTTACGTAGCTGCAATTCGCGGCAGCGACGCTATCGGTTGTCAACATATATTCATCATGGAACGTGCCTGCGTCTGCAATTCCCAACTCTCGACTTCGGAAGCGCCCGAGCTAAGATAGAAATCACCGTGTGGCAAAATATATTTTTGCCAGCCACCGTCCATGTCGTAGTCGCCGTGCCAGCCGCTGCCTCTGCCTTTGAAATTACGTCAGACCTAGCCGCGGCGGATACAACGTAGGGCGGAAAGTAAAAAACATTGAGATCCTTCGAATATTCTATACCTGTGCCTTCAAGATAAATTTCGAAGTTCATTAAGTGTTTGTGGTCTCCCGTTGTAAATAATAATTTTTTGCAGACATCCTCGCCGTTGCGGCCGAAATCCGTGACCGGCAGAGATATTCCCCCATCCGGTGAGAAACTCCGCTTTCTGGTTAACGTCCTGAATTCCAGCCGACGTAAAACACGCAGCCATAGGCGAATACACCCCTTCACGCCAAACAGCATAGGTCCGTCACAATTTTCGCGCGGATTGTTTCGGGAATTGCTCCAGTTGGTTTCCCGGCAATGACTCTATGTAAACGCTTTTCATCGCACGAAGCTGACAGCCTGCGCAACGCCTTCGCTGACGCGTTATCCACAAGACGGCACTTCAGATGACTTCACGGTGATTGCAGCATGCAGTTTGTCAGATCAGGTTGTTACAAATTAGTAAGATTTGCTATTCCTATGCTATTGACTAGCGCCGCATGTATTTCTTTTAAAGAAGTGAAACCGATATATGTCCACTTCCAAAGGCAGTAGTACGTGAGAAGCTCCCGTTCCAAGTAACGTAGCCACTGGCCGGCATTGTAAAGGTTTCTGTTCGACTGCTACTACTAACGTTAACCGTATTGGAACCTCCACTTAATGTAGCACCGGACATCGAAAAAATGGTCGTAGTTGATGTAGGACCATATGCAGAGATAGTGACAGACACCACAGAACCTGGAAACGCCCGTATCGTGCCATTTGCCGAGCCAGGAGAGAACCAATCTTGTGAGATGGCAGTATTAACTGCTGTGTTTCCATTATTAATATATGCAACTTTAGGGTATAAGATTCTAATCGCAATTTTATCCTTACTCGAAAGGACAGTGCCACCCCCGGCCAAACATTCACCAGCATTAAAAACAGAGTTCGCATCTGGGCCCGCTGCCCCAGCTATTTCAACTCCCGTCTCTCCAGCTGCCACGTAATTCGTGTGGGCAAAACCAACTGCATGTCCTATTTCATGCATTATAGTCTTCACTCTTCGTTCGAAAGATAAAGCAGCAACCTGAGCTTTATCAAGAGTTATTGATCCGGGAGTATGAGTGTTAGGATTTGGGTAGCCAGCTTGTCCGCATCTGGATACCAGATCATATCCCCTTATCGACATGTTGTAGCTTCCAGTCGGAAGATTGTATCCGACGGTAAAGTGGAGGTTTGAATTAGGAACAGCATTCCACTGATCGACAGCAGCCTGAATTTCGGGCAGAAATTCACCTATTTCTTCTCCGCCCGAGGATACTCCTGGAATAATTGAGATTGTAAGAACAGATTGTAAATCACGCCTTACCAAAGCAAGACTTGTCCATTGTGCCTGTTTTTGTCGTGCATTACTTTTAGATAAATCTCTTTTGTCGATTTGCATATTCTTAGCAAAGACAATATCTCCTTCGACAACATATTGGTCGCCTTCTTCAACAATATTTTCCTCCTCAAACCCCAGCGAAATGATGTACGCCTTTACGGGATCGTTGGTTGATTGTTTAAGTTCTGGTTCTTCAGTTGTTTCGCATGAAAACAGAACCATAAAAAGGATCGCTACGACAATTTTTTTATTCATAACATTTCGGTTTACATATTAGAAAGATAGATACTATATGCCGTTATGTGAACGTTTACGTGACAAAATGAAATCAATTTTCGCCGTGTTTCCGTTAATTTCAAAGTCCGCAGGGAGATTGGCGTACTCCCGCCTGCCTATGGCGCCGGAGATATCGGCAGGGCTACTGTCTGGGCGGCCCGCGGCCTTCTGGCAAAAGTTTACTTGTACCGGGAAGAATGGGAGAATGTACTGATACAAACATCGGCAATCATTGAATCGAACCAGTTTGATTTGCTGGAAGATTTCTATGAAGTGTTCCGCATCGAAAACGAGAACAGCATCGAATCCATTTTCGAAATACAATCCTCAGGCGTCGCCGGTATCCAGGACCTGGGAAGCCAGCATTCACAAATACAGGGCGTTCGCGGTGAGAATGGATTTGGCTGGGGATTCAATCTGCTATCCGACGACCTGATCGCCGCGTTCGAGGAGGCGGGTGATGTCGAACGGAAAGAAGCAACTATTTTAATGAAAGGGGACGTCACCCCGGATGGCGATCTCATTGAAGGTGTCCCGGCAGGTCAGCTCGAAGGTGTCGGTGAACCGCGATACAACGGTAAGTCGTATGTGCCGAGAAGTCAGCAGGTATCCGGAATATGGGAAGACGCCGAGCAGAATATCCAGGGTGCTGCGGTATGCCGAGATCTTACTGATCGATGCAGAGGCGAAGGTACGCCTTGGGCAGATTGGCGAGGCAGCAACGTCACTCAATGAAGCGAGATCACGCGCAGGTCTTGACGATATCGAAGCGCTGACGCTGGAAGACATCTGGAACGAGCGCAGAATGGAACTTGCCATGGAAGGCGATCGATTCTTCGACTTAGTGCGAACCGGGCAGGCAGAGACTGTTCTCGCACCTCATTTTGAACCCGGCAAGCACGAGGTCTTTCCCATACCGCAGGGCATGATTGATATTACGAATAATACAATAGAACTGAATCCGAATTATTAGAACTGATTTTCCTTACCATAGCCCGCGGTTGAAACCGTGGGCTATTTTTTTGCCGTCAAAAAATGGATGTATTCAGCAGGGTTTACGGTCTCACTGATTTTACTTTAGCATCAGCTTTAACGGGAAATAAATGAAATCAAAAAAACCGTAACTTACCCGGATGAAGTGGCGGATTTTTTGGATAGCAGGGATGATCAGTGTGGCCCATCACCTCGCGGCACAGGATCCCGGCAACACCCGGCGGGCGGAGGCAAAAACGAACGATACCATCGTAGTGGATGATGAGATCGTTGAACGAAACTTCATGCCTTATGAGATTCAATACTATCTCGACACCACGAATACCCTTACTTTTTCACAGATAACTTCCAACCAGTTCTCGAACCGCTTCAAAAAACACCCGCAGTATCAGAACAAGGATTTTAAAACCGATGCGGCGTATTGGATCAGGTTGCCCATCCGGCACACGCACAACACAAAAAAAGTATGGTTGCTGGAGTTCTACGACCAGACCATCGATCATATCGAAGCATTCATTCCGCACCAGGACGGTTCCTACCAGCGTGTTTACATGGGCGACAGCCAGCCGTTTGCCGAACGTGTGATCCCTCACAAGAATTTCGAAATACCCCTGACAATGAAGTCAGATACGCTGGTATACTACTACTTCAATGTCCGCTCTTCTGAATTTGCCGATATCCGTATTGGCTTTCGTTCGGTCGACCGTTTTGTCTATTACGCGCTGAACGAATATTTTCTTTTTGGAACATTCTACGGAATGATCCTCATCATCAGCCTTTACAATTTCCTCGTCTTCCTGGCCATCCGGGAGGTCAAGAACATCTACTACATCATGTACATTTTAAGCGTAGCCGCCTACGCCATGAGTTATGATGGAATCGGGTTTCAATACCTGTGGCCTAATCACCCGGAATGGAATGACTATGCGACGGGTTTTACGCTTTATTCGGTTATCGTATGGGGATTGATCTTCACCCGGCGGTTTTTACGCACACAGGCCAGTGCCCCACGGCTGGACAAACTGTTAAAATGGACCATTGTCGCGCGGTCCGTGCTTTTTGTTGGCGAGGTGTTTCTTTTCCCGGAGCTTCTCACGTACCGCAACATTGAAATTATTCCGCTGAGTATCATCTTTTACACCGCGATATCCGTCTGGAACCGCGGTTATCGACCGGCGCGATTTTTTGTTATCGCCTATGGCGTTCTGTTCGCCGGATTCTTCATCCGTACCCTGGTCTATTTTAATGTGCTTCCTTTTACCATTCCCCTGCACTATAGTCTGCACATCAGTTTTGTGCTTGAAATGCTGTTCCTGACGTTCGCGATGGGCGACAGGATCAGGATTCTGAAAGATATGCGGGACCGGGCCTTGCGGCGGATTATCCACCAGCACGAGGTGAACATGCAGTTAAAGGACAAGGTAAACCGCGAACTGGAGCAGAAAGTGCAGGAACGCACACTGGAACTGAACGAAAAGAACCATCAGCTGGAGGAAAGCAATCAAAAACTTGAACGCCAGGCGTTTGAAATCAACCAGATCAATTCAATCCTTGATCTGGACAACTGGAAGCTGAAGAACAGTATAAAAGAAGTGTTGAATGAGCGGTTCCTGGAAAAAACCATGGATTATCACCAGTTCCAGACGCTTTACCCGGATACCCTGGCGTGCTACCGGTTTCTGGAGAATCTGAAATGGTCAAAGGGATTCCACTGCCGGAAATGCGCAAACGGAAAGTATTTTGAGGGCACACAGAAATTTTCCCGCCGCTGTACCCGGTGTGGCTACAACGAGTCGATCACGGCGTATACGATCTTCCACAGCATTAAATTCCCCATAGAGCGCGCTTTTTATATTGCCTATCTCACCGTGGGCGGCAAAAAAGATTACACCCTCGAGGACCTTGCCGGTCAGCTTGATCTGCGGGTTAACACCGTTTGGGCCTTTAAGCACAAGGTGATAGAACGGATTACGGAATTAGCCCGCCGTGGACACAAGCCGGTGATATCCCGTTGGGAGGAAATTGTGCTGATGACCGAAACGCATAAAAGAATTGCTTCGAAACCGATCGCCGACCGGACGATGCCCTCTTAACCCACCTTATTTTCACCCTTTCGTATCCAATGTTTTTTTGGTGAAAGATTTTTGGTAGAATACATCAAAACACGCCCGTAATCGTTTGAAATCAATGTTTTTTTGCCGTGAAAAAGCTGCCCGTTTTTAACTGGCTCACAGGCCGTCAAACAATCGATTTATTACTTTTTTCTGTCTGCCTGTTTTGTTTTTGATAAAATTTAGTGCTTCAACCAAACCAAAAAGTCTATGACAAGATTTTTACCAACTGTACTGTTATGCCTGATTGTAGGCGTAACAGCCTGGGCACAAGGCGATAAGGTGGTTACCGGAAAGGTGACCTCTGCCGATGACGGCGCCGGTGTTCCGGGAGTAAACGTGGTCGTTCAGGGCACAACCCGGGGAACGAGTACCGATGCTGAGGGGAATTATTCCATTCAGCTGGCCCCCAACGAAAATGTGCTTGTATTTACATTTATAGGTTTTAAAACAGCGACAGTCGAAGTCGGTGAACGCACGACAGTGGATGTGACACTGGAAAGTGATATTCAGTCGCTCGACGAGGTGGTGGTTGTGGGTTACGGAACCCAACGCGAAAAGGATCTGACCTCAGCAATTTCAACCATCAAAACGGAGGAACTTACCAAAACCCCTCAAGGACAAGTAATGACGGCCTTGCAGGGTAAGGTCCCGGGCTTGCAAGTGGTCAACAGTGGTGCACCAGGCTCCACGCCGACCATCCGTATCCGCGGTATCGGTTCCATGCCGGACCAGGGAGATACCGATCCATTGTATGTCGTCGATGGAATGTTTTTCGATAATATCGACTTCCTGAATCCCGGCGACATCGCAACCCTTTCTGTGTTAAAAGATGCTTCTGCGGCCGCGATCTATGGCGTTCGTGCTGCGAATGGTGTGATTTTGATCACCACCCGCACCGGGGGTTACAACCAGAAAGCCCAGGTTAGTTACAACGGATACTATGGCGTTCAGGTAGCGCAGAATGTTCTGAAAATGTCGAACTCCGAACAATACAGCCGGTATGCACTCGCAACAGGCACAACTGCCGAGGCGACATTTGTCAACAACGCTTTCCGGTTTTATGGAAGAAGCCGTGTTAATCCTAATGTGCCTAATGTCAACACCGACTGGTATGACCAGGTGCTCCAGACAGCGCCCATCCAGAATCACGCGGTTAGCCTGGATGGTGGTGGAGAGAACGTGCGGTATTCCATCGGTGCAAGTTATTTCGACCAGGAGGGGTTGCTCCGCGTCACAAAGAACAACTACGAGCGCCTGAACTTCAGGGCCAAGCTTGATTTCAATGCCACGGAACGGCTGAGTGCAGGCGTAAACTTCAACGTCAGCAATGCCAAACAGTATAACGCGGAAGAAAGCGTATGGGGAACGACTTATTATGCAGTACCCATTATGCCTGTGCTCGATGAGGGCAACACTTTAGCGACACCGATGAAACTGGCCAGCGCGAAAAGGCTGGGTTACAGGGACAGCAAGAATCCTTTCTTTGCCCTGTACAACAACAACAACAGGAATATGATCGCCAAGATGCTTGGTAACATTTACGTAGAATACCAGCTTATTCCTGATAAGCTGTCGTTCAAAACAGCATACAACTTCAGCAACGAATCGATTGATGCGCGGGAGGTAGATTTCGATTATAACGACGGATTTGTTCAGAGCCAGAACGCGCTGAAGCGGGAGAGCAAGAGCTATTTCAACCAGATCATCGATAATACGCTGACGTATACGAATGACTTCGGTGCGCACAATATTACGGTGATGGCCGGATATTCATTCCGAAGCGAACTATATGATGGCACCATGACCCGAGGCACGAACGTACCGTGGCTGGATCGCAACCGCGAAGAAACATGGTACCTAGATCTCGAAGGCGGACCGACCGGCGGCCCCCACATCGATATTAATGGATCGGGCGACCACGGTGAAAAACTGTTTGGTGCTTCTTATCTCGGACGCCTGGCTTATAATTATGATGACAGGTACCTGTTCTATGCTACGTTGAGAAGGGATGGTACAAACAAATTTCAGAAAACGTGGGGTAACTTCGTGACGTTCGGCGCAGGATGGGTACTTTCGGAAGAGAGCTTTTTCGATTTGCCAGCTATCAATTTTCTGAAGCTTCGCGGCAGCTGGGGACAACTTGGTAACGATAGCGTCGATCCGTCTATAGGCCGGTCAACGGTTGAAGGAACATCCACAGCGATTGACAATACCAACGTTCCCGGAATTTTTATCGATACCAATTTTGATTACGTTGACCGATGGGAAACGGTAGAGGAAACGAATGTGGGACTTACCGGAAGGTTTTTGGAGGATCGCCTGTCCGTGGAACTTGATTACTATGTAAGAGACACAGAAGACGCAGTATTGCGGGTCAAGCTCCCGGCCTCCGGCGAAGTGGTTCGCAGGAATGGCGGCGTCATCCGCAACTCGGGGTTAGAGGGTGCTTTTAACTGGTCCGGCACTATCGCATCGGGTCTTACCTACAACATCGGCGCAAATTTTGCCACGTTGAAAAATGAAGCAATCGATCTCAGGGGTCAAAGTTATCTGAACTTTGGCACTGCTGAATTCCAACAGCGGACCATTCTCGGAGAATCGCTTACGGCATTCTACGGTTATGAAGTGGAAGGTGTGTTTCAAAACCAGCAACAAATTGACAACAGCGGTTATTCAAGCGAGTTTATTGCAGGCAAGGGCCTGGTCCCCGGAGATTTCTTTTTCAAGGATCAGAATGGTGATGGCACCATCGACGGAAATGATCGGGTGATCATAGGATCAATCCTTCCGAACTTCAGTTACGGCTTTGATTTCAGCGTGGCATGGAAAGGACTGCAGCTTTCTGCTAACTTCCAGGGCATGCGTGGACACAGCATTCTTAATCGTAAACGCGGGGAAATCAACTGGACCGAAGACAGCAACATCGATGCAGACCTGGCCAACAATCTCTGGACGGGCGAGAATACATCGAATAAGTACCCGGCAGCATCAGGGCTGCGCGGTACCCGGAAAGCGTGGAACAACAGCATGAGCACTTACCTCGTGGAGGATGGCGATTACTTCCGGATCCAGAACGTCCGCGTCGCTTATACAATCACCGGGAAAGAAGTTTTTGGCGTGAACGTTCCGCAGACGACCTTCAGCCTAACCGCGGAGCGCCCGCTCACGGTATTCAGTTACAACGGCTTTAACCCGGAAGTTTCTGATGGCATCGACGATCAGACATACCCGATCCCTGCCGTGTACACTGTTGGACTGAATGTAAAATTCTAATTGACAAAAACAGACTATATGAAATCAATATCAACATATAAGAAATGGATCGCCGGACTGCTGTTCCTTGGTGTGGCGTCTTCGTGCGATGATATGCTCAATGAGCCGCTGGAGCAAAGGGTGATCGTTGACGATAATACTTCGTCAGTCACGATCGAAGGCCTCATTCGGGGGGGCTATGCAAAGTTTTACGATTTTGGCTGGGAAGTGTATCCGCTCATTGCCGTACGCGGCGATGATGTGAATGCCGCGGGGGATCAGGCACCACTGACGGATGCCGACCGTTTTACCTATAACAATTCAACGTGGATGGGAAACAGCGTTTGGCAGGCGCTCTACAGTGACATCGTTATTTTCAACGATATGATGGAGGACATCGGGGTGCTGAATGAAACGGCGAGCAATCCTGCGCTGGGCAACCAGTACATCGCCGAGCTGAAAGTGATGCGCGCATTTGAATTGTTACAGGTTGCCAGGTTATGGGGTGATGTGCTTGCTCCAGAAGTTACAATCCTGGATCAGATGATCGACGTGCCGGTACTCACATACGCGGAGGTTATGCAGCACATTTCTGAAGAGATGGACGAAGCGATACCCCTGCTACCCGCAGTACGTCCCAGCCAACGTACAGACATTAAAGGCGGAATCACCCGGTATGCTGCATTGGCCGTCAAGGCATGGGCTAACCTGGAGATCGAAAATTACAGCGAAGTAGCGGAGGCAACCGACGCGATCATTTCTTCCGGATTGTTTTCATTGGAGGATGATTATTACAACCTTTTCAAAATACCCGGGAAACTCAATCAGGAAAATATTCTGGAGTTTCAGTATTCTGACTTCGGACAGGGATCGGGCGCGGAAAGCAGTTACCTCTACGCCTTCTTCGGACCTAATGCGTGGACACCGACGGTGGCTGGATCAAGCCCTGGATGGGGTTTCTGGGAACCTACCCAGAAGTATATTAAGTTCATGATCGACCGCGAAGATGAAAAACGTCTTACGACAAACGTGCTGTTTACTATCGACGGAATGAATCAATTAGCGGAGGATCCTGCCTACAGCCCGCTCCCGGCGTACATATCCAACGTAACGCCTGATGGTGACTGGATCGGCGACCCTGACGGTGCACCTGAAGCCCGCGCGCTTTATTCCAGTGGAAAGCACTACCTGCCGTCATCGCAGCTGACGCCGGGCCGGACGGGATACGGTACCAACAATAATTTCCGCGTTATCCGGTATGCCCATATCCTGCTGATGCATGCTGAAGCGCTTGTCTCCGGTGCCAGCAGCAGCGTTATGTCGGCAGATCAGGCCGTGAATCTGGTCCGCGACCGCGCGGAGCTCGCGCCGATCAGTGGTGTCACCATTGATGATGTTCTCGATGAGAAATATGCCGAGCTGGCGATGGAATGGGGTACTCGCTTCGAAGACCTGGTAAGACATGGCCGGACAGAAGAATTGAGTGATGAAGCCAGGACCTATACGGAAGCTGATAGGTTTATGCCATATCCGCAAGAACAGGTAGACGTACTGCCGCAGCTTGCAGCAATCGTGTCAAACAATTAAAAAATTAACGCTATGAAAGTAATAGTAAGATTACTCATATTGCCTTTGCTACTCCTCGGCTTTTCCTGTAACGATGGATATATCGATGAGATCTCAAAGGTGGACCCCGGAGCAGATGAATCTGCTCCTGTTATCACCATGAAATTCCCTGCACAGGGAACAAAAATCAAAGTGGGAGAGCTGGTCACATCAATCGGTATTGATTTCGAGGTATCGGATGATATCGAAGTAAAAACCATCTCCGTCTCGGTGGACGGAAATGACGTTGGAACCCTGACTGAATTCCTCGACTATAGAAAGGTCGTTGTTGAAGACCTGATGTATGCTGGTCTCGAAAACGGACAACATACACTGACGATCACGGCAACCGATGTAGACAATAAAACGACAACGGCTACGGCTGAATTTGAAAAAGCGCCGCCTTATGTCCCGGTGTATGCCGGCGAAATATTTTATATGTCGTTTGATTCGGACGTTGCTTTCAAAGAACTCGTTACGTTCTCCGATCCAACAGTTGTTGGCGCGCCGACACTGGCAGGGCAGGGTGCATCCGGCGGCAACGCCTACGCAGGAAAGGAAGATTCATACCTGAAGTTTCCCACAACAGCCCTAACAAACGATGAATTTAGTGCAGTCTTCTGGATGAAAGTC
Source organism: Ohtaekwangia sp. (assembly GCA_035628815.1). Taxonomy (GTDB): domain Bacteria; phylum Bacteroidota; class Bacteroidia; order Cytophagales; family Cyclobacteriaceae; genus Ohtaekwangia. Next base: position 14,746 of record DASPJC010000488.1, read on the forward strand.
AACAACAGTCCCGACCGTGCTGGCATACTGGTAATGGGCCCTCCCGGTCCCGATCCCATTGTTCAGAATAATCGCACTTCCGGCTTCCGTTTCTTCCGGGAGGACGCAGGCGGAAAACAACGTTTCAAACTGAATGTGGGCGATGGAACAACCGACTATTGGGTCGACGGTGGCGCCTTGGCCGATGTTACACCAAACACTGATGAATGGGTTAGTTTCGCCTTTACGATCTCAGCTTCACATGCCACCGTTTATATCGATGGTGAACAAGTTGCACAGGGTGCTTTTCCTGGAATTGACTGGACGGGTGTAGACATACTTTCGATTATGTCGGGCGAACCACGATTTAACGAATGGGGTCACAAATCCGACAAGAGCTTAATGGACGAGCTCCGTATCTTTAACAAAGCACTTTCTGCGGAAGAGATTCAAACCATTATTGACGACCGGTATGAGCCCTATGATGGTGAAGAACTTTATTTCCCCTTCAACGGCAGCTACAACGAATTCTTAAGCGGAACGGCGGCCCAGGTGGTTGGATCGCCCGACTTCGCCGGTGAAGGCGTCAAAGGTGACGCTTATGCCGGGGCAGCTGGTTCGTACCTTACCTATCCCACAACAGACCTGCATGAGAACGGCTTCAGCGCAGCATTCTGGATGAAGATCAATGACACGCCCGACCGTGCGGGCATCCTGGTAATGGGACCGCCGGATCCGAACCTGCCTGATACACCCAACAACCGCAAGGCTGGCTTCAGATTTTTCCGTGAGACGAATGGCTCAGGAAAACAAAGGTTTAAACTGAATGTCGGCGATGGAACAACTGACCACTGGTTCGATGGCGGCGCCAATGCCGATGTCGATCCGGCTGACGGATGGGTTCACCTGGCCTTTACGATTTCCGGAACACAGGCGGCGGTGTACATCAATGGAGAAGTGGCTTCACAGGGGGCGCTTCCCGGTTTAAGCTGGGAGGGATGCGACATCCTTTCAATCATGTCTGGTGCTCCACGGTTTACGGAGTGGAATCATCTTTCGGATGAAAGCTTCATGGATGAACTCCATATTTTCAGCAAAGCGCTTTCACAAGCCGAAGTTCAGGCCGTTATGGACGGCAACTGATAAGTTATACGTTACAAACCAAGGGTCTCAGGCGAATGCCTGGGATCCTTATTTTTATCTGCAAAATCGTGAGAAGATTATTCTGCATCGTTGCTATTGTTTTTGTGTTGTCGGCCTGTGAAAGTGATGAAACGGCCCGTCGGTTCGAACTGACCAGAATGTTTCTCGGTGATACACAGATCAACCTTGACGGTCCAATGACCACCGGGCTTCCCACCGATCGCAGTCTCAGCCTTGTATTTTCAACTCCGGTCGATGGCGCAACCGTCAACGACCAATCCATCGCACTGACGACGGAGGCCGGCGTTCCGGTCGCGCATACCTTTTCAGTAACCCGTCAGACCGTCGTGATTTTTCCGACGTCCGGGTTAAGCAGCAACACGGTTTACAACCTGATGCTTACCGACCAGCTTCGTGGTGCTGATAACGAACCGTTTGAATCGCGGGAAATATCATTCAAAACAGCGATGGAGCGTTTGGCGGTCACATCGTTGGAGGTCAACGGCAACAACGTCGGCCTGATCAACCGGCTGACAGACGTACCGTTGGATCTTGATATTACCGTTCACTTTTCTGTACCTGCCGATATCACGACAGCATCGGAAGCGATAAGCCTCGAAGGCCCGGGGACACCCGTGCTCGATTTGTCGTGGTCAAACGATAACCGTGACTTGCTGATCCGGAGTACTACCCCCTTACGCCACCTGTCACGTTTTGAACTCGAAATCGGGGATGGGCTAACAGGCGCTCAAGGTGAGGCGTTCACAGCTATCAGCAAAGAGATCTATACAGGGGTAAGCGACATTCCTCAGTTCCCGGAGATCTCTGACGAAGCACTTCTTACGAAAGTCCAGCAGCAAACTTTCAAATATTTCTGGGACTTCGCCCAGCCAGCCAGTGGTATGGCCAGGGAACGAAATACTTCCGGTGACCTCGTTACCAGCGGCGGTTCGGGTTTCGGGATCATGTCGCTCATCGTCGGCATCGAACGGAATTTTATCACGCGCAGCGAAGGATTGGAACGCATGGATAAGATCCTCGATTTTCTTGAATCGGCCGACCGGTTTCATGGCGCTTGGTCGCACTGGATTGATGGTAATAATGGAAATGTGATTCCCTTCAGTGCCAACGACAACGGTGGCGATCTTGTGGAAACATCTTTTCTTGTACAGGGCTTGCTCACTTTTCGGCAATACCTCAATGCAGGTCTCCCGGCGGAGAGCGCACTCATTAACCGCATCAATACATTGTGGCAAAGTGTCGAATGGGACTGGTACACGCGCGGCGGTGAGAACGTTTTATACTGGCACTGGTCGCCCGACAAAGAATGGACCATGAACCACAAAATCCAGGGTTACAATGAAGCTTTAATCACCTATGTGCTCGCTGCTGCTTCGCCAACCCATACGATTGATGCG
>DASPJC010000489.1:0-10348 GCA_035628815.1 Ohtaekwangia sp.
CAGGTTCTGCGATTGTTGCCACAATATCAGTGATACCGAAACGTGCTCCATCTGTTCGGGCCACCGCCGGGACCGCGCCGTCATCTGCGTTGTCGAAGACGCCAAGGATGTCATGGCGATTGAAAACACCGCGCAGTTCAACGGACTTTACCATGTCCTGGGAGGTGTCATTTCGCCCATGAACGGGGTTGGCCCCGCGGACCTCAAAATAGAATCGCTGGTAAACCGGCTGAATCACGGCCAGACGGAGATCCGGGAAGTGATCCTGGCCCTGAGCCCGACCATGGAAGGCGACACCACGGCTTTCTACATCAATAAGCGGCTAAAAGATTTGTCCGTCAAGATCAGCGTCATTGCGCGCGGTGTGCCGGTTGGCGGCGAGCTCGAATACGCCGATGAGATTACCCTGGGACGAAGCATCACCGGGCGTACCTTGTTCAGCTAACCCGGAGAACTATCTTTCGTTAGGCGTCATTGGGAAATTCTGCTTATTCCCGGCGCATGCTTTCATACTTAAAATATTAATTGTTTTCTTTGCTCGCTTTATTTTACAGCCATGAACAAACTTTCCGACCGGATCGAAGCTATTGAAGAATCTGCAACCCTGGCGATGGCCGCAAAGGCACGTGAATTCAAGTCACGCGGCATTGACGTGATCAGTCTAAGCCTTGGTGAACCGGATTTCAAAACGCCCCTGCACATCTGCGAGGCCGCCAAGAAAGCGATCGACGAGGGAAAATATTTTGCCTATCCTCCCGTAGCGGGATACCAGGATCTTCGTGAAGCACTGGCGGCAAAATACCGGAAGGAAAATAATGTTCCCTATAAAGCAGAGAACATCGTGGTATCGAATGGTGCAAAGCAATCCATCTCCAATGCGATGCTTGCACTGCTCAATCCCGGCGATGAGGTAATCGTTTTTTCCCCCTACTGGGTGAGCTATGATGCCCTGGTTCGCCTGGCCGAAGCAACACCCGTGATGGTGAAGGGCGGTATTGAAAACGATTTTAAAGTAACGGCCCAGCAGGTTGAAGCCGCCATCACACCGAAGACGCGTCTGATCATTTTCTCTTCGCCGTGCAATCCTACCGGGTCTGTGTTCTCGAAGAAAGAACTGGAAGACATCGCCAATGTCATCCTGAAACATCCGAACATCATCATCATTGCCGATGAGATTTACGAGCATATAAACTTTTCGGGCGAGCGGGTCAGCATCGCTTCGTTCCCCGGGATGTTCGACAGGACAATCACCGTAAATGGTTTTGCAAAGGGCTTTGCCATGACCGGCTGGCGCGTAGGTTATATTGCTGCGCCGAAATGGATCGCCGATGGATGCAACAAAGTTCAGGGCCAGGTAACGTCGGCGAACTGTTCGATTGCACAACGTGCCGCACTGGCGGCCATCAGCGGTGACATTACACCCACGAGCAAGATGGTGGAGGAATACCACCGCCGCCGGGACATCGTATACGAACTGCTAAAAGAAATCCCCGGTGTCAAGGCGAACTATCCGCAGGGCGCGTTTTATTTCTTCCCGGATGTCAGCGCCTACTTCGGCAAATCCGATGGGTCGTTCAACATCAATAATGCGGACGACTTCTGTATGCTCATGCTGGAGAAAGCCCACGTATCCCTGGTACCCGGTGGCGCCTTCGGCGACGAAAACTGCGTGCGTTTATCCTACGCCGCTTCCGAAAAAGATCTCCGCGAAGCGTTGAAAAGGATGAAGGAAACGCTGGGGCTATTCAAGGTTTAAAAGTTCAAGGTTCAAAGTTGTTTGAAGGTTAACCTTGAACCTTGAACTTTGAACTTTGAACCGATCTAAAATTCTTCAAACTGCTTCTCCAGCGGTGCTACTTTCTCAAGATCGGAAAGGATCTGGCGGTCAAGAGGGGTTTCTTTGATGACGTTGTAGTCTTCCCAGAATTTTTTGTTGTAGGGATAATCCTGGTACTGCAAACCGTAATTGCGCATCTTTTCGGTCGGCCCTATTTTGGTCTCCGTGTTGGGGTACACTTCATTGATAAGGAGGTCCTGGATAAGTTCGGTCTCAAATCTCAGGCTATCGGTATCCTTGTCATACCATTTTTCCTTTGCGGTGATGGTAATGTAATTGAGGTACATTTTCCCATTATACCGGCGAAAGTCGATCGTCTTTTTATACCCGATGAATTTGCTGACCATATTTTTTTTAAAGGCCAGCTTTTCACCGACGTCGCTGCGTTCGAATTCAAGGTGGACAATTGAAAAATCTTCTTTATCAATAAATACTTTCAGTTTGAAGTCAGTAGAACTGGACACGACATAAATTTTATGACCGTTGTAGTACGAGTCATCCTCGCGAATCATCTGGCGGAAAAATTCTTCCTGCGCGTCGATCTGCCGGTAGCGGATATTGTTATGAAGCAGGAGATCCTCGAGCAGGTTCTGCTGGCCGAAATACGCGGTGAACTTGTTGTCATAGCCCACGCTTTTTCGCACCTCGATAAGCTTGACACGTTCGCGCAGCCGCTGTTTGTTCCGGGGTTCCCCGTAATTCTCGTCATAGATCTGAACGGCAGCCTCCAGCAGGGCAATGTAGGTACCACCAACCTTCTTGACATCGCGGTAAAATCCATTGAGCAGGAATGGCTCCATCGGGAAATTCTGCTCGATACGCGATAACGCCAGGCTGAAGATTTCGCCCCCGGAAAGCGAATCTGTCACCACGACTTCGCTGAGGAGCGTGGCAGATTTTTCAAGTGTGATGGTCTTGACCGATCCGTCCAGCAGCGACCAGGCAGGCGCCTCGAAGCTTTCATAGCCGAGCATACTGACAACCAGGATGTCATTGCGGTTTTCTGCCGGAAAGTGAAAATCGAACTCTCCGACCAGGTTTGCAATAGTTCCAACCGGCTTGCCCTTCAGCACGACAGAGGCCAGGGGAAGCGGTTCGCCCGTCTCCCGGTCCTGCACTTTACCGGAAAGCGTCACCTTTTGGGCGCATCCGGCGGACAGGGTAAAAAGGAACATCACAAGCAAGGGTAAACGCATCGGCCTCAATTAGATAGCGAAGGTGGAAATTTGCGTCCGGCTTTTCAACCCTGTGTAGGATATTCCCCGAAATCGCAGATTTACCGCCATAAACCTATCCTGGACGGTTTTACTTTGAATGGCGTATTTTTAATGTTCAAATTTGCCAGCTTGAGATTTATAGAAGACATACCGCGGATCTGGAAGAAGGCCTACCTCCTGTTGTGCATATGGTTCGCCGTAAATTACGGCGTAGGAACTTTCCTGGAGTGGAAACTGGAGAATCCGAATACCTATATTTTCCTGAACGCCTTTCACCTGTTCGAGGCGTTGTGCCTGCTCATTATCGCTATTTTTTTCTACACCAACTGGCTTTTCAAATTCAGCGTTTATGTCCAGGTTGCCGGTCACGCGGCGGGTGCCATGATGCACTTCCTGCTGATGGGTTCTTTGTCGTACTACCTCGAGGATCACGTTGAAGGATACCGGGGCTGGGATTTCTGGAAGGCGCACATGGTGGGACTGCTTAAATGGGAAGGGCTGCACTTTCACGATCAATACATCATTACCATCGGCGTGTACTATGTGATCCGTTATTTCCAGGGTTTGCAGAGACAGGAACTCGAAAAAAGCGAGCTTTCATTAAAAAACCGGGAAATGCAGATCTCGCTGCTGAAGTCGCAGATCAACCCGCACTTTTTATTCAATACACTCAATTCCATTAACACGCTCATCGGTTCAAGCAAGGAACAGGCGCGCAAGGTGATCACCCAGCTGTCTGATATTTTCCGGTACGCGCTGGATTCACATGGTGATCAGATGGTGAAGCTGTTGCACGAGCTGGATTTCATCGATAACTATATTCGCATTCAGCAGGTGCGCTTCGGTGACCGGCTGAAATTTGTCAAGCAGGTTGATTTCTCCTGTCTCAGTGTGCACATTCCGCCGATGATCCTTCAGCCGCTGGTGGAGAATTCTGTGAAGTATGGGATTTCACCGAAAGACGACGGGGGAACAATCATCCTTACGGTAAAGCGTTTCAATAATATGATCTTCTTCGAGGTGAAGGATGATGGTTTGGGATCGAATGCTAAAAAGGTAATGGACGGAAGTTCGAGTGGCGTCGGGATGAAAAATACGGATGAACGCCTGAAGAGTATATTTGGTCCCGGTTCAGGGTTGCGGATCCGTTCCAATGAGTGGGGATTTTCCGTAAGTTTTTTCATACCGTATGAGGAGGCGGGACATGGCGTGACGATGGAACAGGAATTGAAAAGTAAAGCAGTATAAACCACCGGATCAATCACGCGCAACATCAGCAACAAGCTTTAAACAACTATATACATGAACATAACCTGCGTCATCGTAGACGATGAAAAACTCGCCCGCGACCTCCTTCTCGAGTACCTTCAGCAAATCCCCAATATCCAGATCATCGGGGAGTGCTCCAAGGGCAAAGAAGCGGTGGAAACTATCGACAAAGTCAAACCCGACCTGGTATTTCTGGATGTACAGATGCCGGGCATGACCGGGTTCGATGTACTGGACGAGATCACGCACGATCCCTATGTTATTTTCTGCACCGCGTACGACCAGTATGCGATCAAGGCCTTTGAAAAGAACGCCGTCGATTATATTCTGAAGCCACTGGACCAGGAGCGCTTCAAGCTTGCCGTTGAACGTGCCATCGCCCGGATGAAGATGGAACAGAACAACGTCGGCGAATTGCTGCGCAACCTGAAAACAGAGAACAAGACCTCGTACGACACGCACATCTTCGTGCAGAAGTCGGAGAAACTGCTCAATCTTCCCGTGGAGGAAATTGTTTACCTCGAAGCTTCCGGCGATTACACGATCCTGACGACCAAGAACGATCAGTTTGTCAGCTCATCCGGTATCGGGAAGCTGGAAGAGATTCTTAACCCCGAGATTTTTATCCGTGTTCACCGGAGTACGATCATCAACATCAACAGCCTGAAAGAGATTGAAAAACATTTCAACGGCGGTATGGTGGTGAAAATGCAGAACGGAAAAAGTTTTCCCGTGAGCCGCACGTATGCCAAGCTCATTCGTAAAAAGGTAGTTTGATTTTACAGATTCGTCATGAAAAGGCTGTCTCGCGAGGCAGCCTTTTTTATGGGTTTCGTATCTGCCCGGGAAAGTCCAGTCTTTCAACAGGCCGGTCGGTGTACCGGATCTCCATTTGCTTTCCATGGGCCATGAATATTTCCCGCAACTGGTCTTCGATATCCTCCTGCGCCTGCAGAATAAACGGGGCCTCCGCGGCATAGCGTCGCGCGTCCGCGTTAAAGGCATTGATGGCTGCTGTCCTGTCTTCGGGTTTGACCCAGTTCCACATCCCTTGTTCATCGCTGAAAGCAATGTCACCTTTTTGCTCCAGCGAAAGCAATCGTGGTTGTGATAAAGTAACGACGGCTTTTTCATCGTCTATGTGTACCGAAAATTTTTCCCGCAGGTCGAAGCCTGCCTTGGCGTCCAGCGTTCCCGTGATTTTTATTTTCTTGGTGCTGCCGAGCCAGGTATTGGTCCACTCGTATTCGTGCCGGAAGGTTTGCGACACCGTTGCAAGCTCCAGCACCGGCGTCTGTTGTTCCAGGATAACGACGTTATTGACGGTGACCTCCGGCGTGAACTGGAAGATCTCGCGGATATCGCGCCCGATGGCTTTTGCGCCCTCATAACTTTTACGGGCCAGTTGGGCAGGAATGACCACGAAGATAACGTACGCGGCGATTGTCAGCGTGACCAGCGTAATGGTGAAAAGAACGAGCTTACGGTTGGAGAACATGATTAAAGATAACGAACCTGCTCAACCGGTTCCAATCTTTGCACGGTGATTTGTTAGGCCTTAGGACTTGGGCATTAGGCATTAGATTGGGACTTGAGGCTTAGGATTAGGTATTGGGGTTAGGCATTGGGCATTAGGAAATTTTGATGAAATGAATTCCAGTAAATGCAGCTCATGTGAGGAATGTGATGCAGGATTGTCATACTGCGATAAAGCATTAAATTTCAATCAAAATAAACCACATCGATGGATTTGTTATGGATGATTCTGGGAAGTGTGCTGATGCTGCTCGGTTTGGCGGGTTGCGTGTTGCCATTGTTGCCAGGTCCGCCGTTGTGCTTCATCGCGCTCCTGATCCAGCAGCTTAAAACGGATCCGCCCTTCACGGCATCTTTTCTCTGGATCTGGGCCGGTGTGGCATTGGTGGTGACGGTGCTGGATTACGTAGTGCCGCTGTATGGCGCTAAAAAATTCGGCGGGACAAAGTACGGGCTGTGGGGCTGTGCGATCGGTTTGGTTGTCGGACTCTTTGCCGGCCCGTTGGGTATCATCGCGGGGCCGTTCATTGGCGCTTTTATAGGCGAATTGATGGCTAATTCCAATTCGGAGCAGGCTTTGCGTGCCGCATTAGGTTCGTTCGCGGGATTTCTTTTCGGGACACTCATCAAGCTGGTCGCGTGTGTGGTGATGGCGTGGTATTTTGTAACGATGAGTTTGTTGTAACCACTCCTGAGGATAGTCCGTGGAGCAGCGGGCGACGGATCAGTGTATGCTGTCAAACAAATTCAATGTGCGACCAAATATAAATAACACATGATGTCAGACTTTACAATGCCCGTGCAGATCCGCTGGGCGGATATCGATCAGAACCGCCATCTGCGGCACTCGGTATATTACGACTATGGCGCGATGATGCGGATGAACGTCCTTTACGCCAACGGCTAACCACTTCGAAACTCGAGGAGCTTCAGATCGGGCCAATACTTTTCCGGGAAGAGGCTTTGTTTCGCCGGGAGATCAAGCTGGAGGATAAGATCCTGATAACGGTGGAGGTTTTGAAAGCTACGGACGACTACGCGCGGTGGAGCCTTCGTCACCATTTCCTGAAGGAAGACAACGCCGTTGCGGCGATCATCAACATCGATGGTGCCTGGATGGATCTTGTCAAAAGAAAGCTGGCGGTGCCGGATGTTTTTGTACGCGAGGTGTTTCAACGGTTCCCGAAGTCACCGGAATTCCAGCGCATCGAAATATCGCGGAAAGACTGATCAGCCATTCGTCAACACCCAGCGCTCAATTGTTTTTGGATAATGGGCGTATTCAAGGGCGTGGACTTTCTGAGCGATGGTGTCGGGCGTGTCGTCGGGATCCAGCGGGCAGGTCGTCTGAAAGATGATTTTCCCTTCGTCGTATTTTTCATTCACTTCATGGATCGTGATGCCAGACTCAAGTTCTCCCAGCATTTTAACGGATTCATGCACTTTCATACCATACATTCCCTTGCCGCCAAACCGGGGCAACAACGCCGGGTGTATGTTGATGATACGGTGCGGAAACAGCCTGATCAGGTAGTCGGGTATGAGCCATAAAAACCCGGCCAGTACGATATGCGTTACTTTTCTTTCCGCGAGGTGTTGGGTAACGACGGTTCCTTCCCTGAAATCGGTGCGGCTGAAAACGGCGGCAGGAATATCCAGTTTCTTCGCACGTTCAAGGGCGTAGGCTTCCGGGTTGTTACTCAGCAGCAGCACCACCCCGATGTCTCGGTGATCCCTGAAGTAGTTGATAATTTGTTCGGCATTGGTTCCGCTTCCCGACGCGAAAATGGCCAGGCGATACTTCTTGTCTTGCATGCGGCTACAAAAGAACCAAACGCACTGGTTAATTACAAACGGGAAGCTGAAGCGATAATATGCGGCTCCCCTTTGCGGTTAAAAAATACTGTTAACTTTAAGATAGATATTCAGCCTATGGAATACGAGACCTTTGGAACACAGGTGAAACGCACAACCCGGAAGGTCTTCCGGATTTTTATGATCGTGCTCGTGCTTGGCGCAGCTGCTACTTTTGCTTTTTTGTACTGGGGTGTTTACGACGATGGATTGATGGCGGGTAAGGTCTTGCGGATAAGCCGGAAGGGTGTTCTTTTCAAGACGTACGAAGGAAAGATAAACCTGGAAACTTTCGGTGCGCTGAAAGGTACCAGTCCGATAGCAGAATCATTTGACTTTTCTGTGGAGAAGGACCAGGAAGAACTGATCAAGCAATTGCAGGAAGTGGCATTAAGCGGTGAGCGCGTGAACCTGTATTACGCCAAGCGTTATGTAGCGTTTCCATGGCGCGGCGACACCAAATACTTTGTGGTGCGTGTTGAACGCCTGGGGAAATGATGGCGGCTGTGCAGCCCGGAATCTTAATACAACTCAAATTTTTTGCTCTCCATCTGTTCGATTAGCTGCGATTTTTCCTCCATTAGTTTGATGATCTTCCGCAGGTAGTCGATTTCTTTTTTGGAAAGCTCCAATTGTTGTTTATAATCGTGCGCGTCTTCCCTGAGCACGCTGATGTGGTGATTTTCCGGCGCCGGTGCTGGCGTTTCGACGTAGTACTGGAAGAAGTTGTGGTGTAATACCTGCGATATCTTCAGCAGAAGGCCGGTATCGAGGTGACGCTTGCGGAAGATGCGATAGACGTTTTGACGGACAGTGCCCAACTCATCGGCAAAATCGGTGAGTTTCATGTGGCGGCCGTCAAAGATCTCTTTGATCTTTTGACCGATTTCGACAGGTGCCATGATTAGAGAGTTTTTAGAATACAAAAGTATGTAAAAAATAAGTTTACAAACCGGAATTACAGGTCGCCTGATGTAACTAATAATTTTACAGTGTCGTTAATTGTCCGTAAACTTACATAACCAAAGCAAATATGAGCTTTGTAGAATTCACTCCGACCCTCAGGAGTTCTCAGAGCATGATAAAGCCGTTTTATCAGGATGAGTACGCCACCATAGAACTGGACGATTCCATTCCATGTGTGAGGCTGACGCTTAATGGTGTTCCACGTTATAGCGAACATTACCAGTATGTCCAGAAAAAACGTCTTGAGCTCATCGAACGGGAAATCCACAATTATCCGAAGTTGCACATGCTGACCGACAGCCGGACGGCTGGCCCGGTCCTGGATGAAGATGTTGCGCATTTCAAAACCGTCACGTTGCCTGACATGATCAAAGCCGGTATCAAATACCTGGCGATCGTTATGCCGCAGAACAAAATTACCCAGCTTACCATCCAGGAGATGACAGCGGACACCGGAGAACTCACCGTGAGGAACTTCGGGTCTATGCGCGAAGCCCGGCACTGGCTGCGAAAAATGACCCTGCTGTAAACGGCGGTTGTTGATCAGGCACGGCGGGGCTCATTTCACGAAAGGGTTTTTCTTTTTGTCCATCAGCTTTTCCACCGCCGCCTTTAAGCGCTTTTCGCGCGTCTCTTCCTTCTTCGCATCGCGGATCCAGGCTGCGTATTCTTTACGATTGGTATAGGACAAGGTGTCGAAGAATCGTTTTGCTTCGGGATGTTTCTTCAGTATGCGTTCAAAGGACTCCGGCACATCAACGACACGTTCGTCGGTGTCCTGACGGATTTCAACGTTAACACTGTCGCCAGCCTTTTTTCCGATCGCCTGGCGCACATCCTTGCGAACGATAATGATGTGACCCCCCGTGCCCATGTTCACCAAAATACCACGGTAGGGATAGCCGTCAAAAAGTGCTTTTACTTTTACCCGGCCTTTTGTTCCGTATGTCTGTTGCACATCGAAGGGAACCGTGATAAAGGCGGTATCCATTCCATCGTCAGGCTTTTCGAGCACGGCCTGGAAACGTTGCACTGTAGCCGGTACGTTTGATTTGACAGGCTTTGCCGGCCGGAAGCGCAGCGCAGACCACGTTTGATCGACCGCGATGATCGCCACGGCTTTAAAACCGGCACCGGTTATCGCGTTCCAGCCTTTGTCCCTTGTAATATCCGTCTGCGCAGCGCTTTTCTTTGGATAGGCCACCCAGAACAGTGCGTCTTCTTTCAATTTGCCGATGGCGCCAGCAGAAAATTTGTCGATGTCCGCCTGATTCCTGACGAACAGCACGACGGCGTCATACTTTCCTTTCACCGGAAGCGTGGTGGTTTGCAGCATCTTTCCCAGCTCCGCCGGGCTTCGGCGCACCAGCACCGCGTGGTGTGGCTTTATCCCGAGTCGGGTCATCAAATCGGCAGTCATAGTCTGTTGTGGATTAGGCTGTTCTCACAAGATGTTTTACAATGTTGCAAAAAAGTCCGGATGCCGAAGTCTTTGTGCAACAGTCACGTTCCAGCCATCACGATCGTTTGGCGGAGGCGTAAAAGTTAAAAAAGATTGCAATAATTACATTGCCTGGCCAAATTTTGTTGCGTAACCGCCTGCTTTACAATTGTTTTCTTGGCCCACTCCCTTTATCTTGCAAAGTTTACTTATACCTATTCTTTCGGG
>DASPJC010000490.1:0-2961 GCA_035628815.1 Ohtaekwangia sp.
TGCTCTTTTGCATCGCTGCATGGATCCTTCATTTCTCTGCCTTCAGGAGTTTTGTTTATAACAATGCCGTGTTCTTTTCGCTCCATGACCCGTCGCGTCTACCGGAAGCCATTGCGATTATCGCGAAGTATTGCCGTAATCATAAAATATCCAGTGTCGGTGCGGGGAAAGAAAGCAATACGCGCTACCAGTACGCAGTAACATTCGGAAAGGATGAAGATAAAATGCTGTTGCTGGCCGAACTCCAGCGTATCGAGGGCATCAGCATGGTGAAGATTGCAGCCAATGAAATAATGAATCTATAGTATGCAGCAGGTCAATTGGTTCTATGGTTTCACGATTCTTCTCTTTGGTGGGATGCTGTTTATCAGCGCCAAATACTTCAAGGGTAGTTCCAGTTCGGCTGTCGGCATCGCGCAGGCACGGGAGTATCGCATCAATTCAGAAAAAGCGTCGCTGGTTAAAACAGTTTCCGTCGTCGCGGGGCAACAGGTAAAGAAAGGCGATCTCCTCATGGAACTGACCAGTACGGAACTTGAGACAGAAATCGACAAGCTGTCGAATCGTATCGCGATCATGAAGACCGAACAGGTGGCCAAGTCAAAAATGGCGGAGTCGGAAATTGCCTACATCCGTGCCGATGAAGGTGTTTCTGAGGAAGAGATTATCGCCGAAATGGAGCAAACGCGAAGCGAACTTCAGCTGAACCGGGAACTCACCAGTGCTTTTACAAACGACACCACAACAAATCGTTCTGTTAATCCGCTTCAGATCAAGATCAACTCACTGTCCGCGCAACAAAAGAAACTGCAGCAGTCGGTGGAGATCCGGGTACAGGATATCGAGAAGCGGCATGCGATGGACCAGGTGCAGTTGATCAACCAGATCCGTTTACTTGAGCAGGACCTCGCACTGATGTACGAGGAAAAGAAAAAGCTTACCAAGTTTGCCGTGGCAGACGGCGTGATCGGAAATGTTTTTATCAAGCCGGGCGAACAGGTGAACGGGTTTACGCCGCTGTTATCCATTACACCACTAAGGCCCACGACGGTTACCGCGTACCTCGTCGGAAACAAAAGCATCGGGATCCAGGTGGGTTCTGCCGTGAGCATTATCCCGTATGGCGGCCAAGCCTCCGCACCGGTTGCCGGAAGAGTGATTGGCTATGGCTCCGTGGCCGAACTTCCTCCAATCCTGCAAAAATCCACCGCCGTGACAGCATTCGGCCGCGAAGTGTTCATTGAGATTGACAGCAACAACGACCTCGCTAACGGGCAGAAAGTGTTGATACGATGAGCTCCTTTTTCAAAGATCTGCGATTGCCATTGCTGGTGACTTTTCTGGCGCTCCATTGCCAACCCGCTTTTTCGCAAAATCCCATGTCAAGGTTTTTGCTTTCCGCCGAACAGGCACACGAGGTAAAGTCCATCGACGCGCAGATGTCTTACCTCGCCGGTAAACCCTACCGGCTGCAGCCTGTACAGAAGCTGGAGTTCAGAACCGAAAGCAATCAGCTTGACCGGAACCGGCAGGACTATGCGCTCCGTGTCAATCCGGCCAATCCATGGGAGATGCGCAATAATAACAATTACTTTAAGGCATATGCTTCAATGCTTGCCTATGAAAAAGGTATGGTACTGGAGGAGGCGCTTTTTGAACGGTACATGTTGCTGGTGGACTTATCGTACCATGAAGAACTGAGAGCGATAAAGGCGTCCGGCAGTGCGCTCGTGGATTCTTATCTTACTGTACTTGAAAAGCAGCAGTACTCTACTTTTTTTGATGGTGAGGATTACGTGGAATTAAAACTGGATCAGATCGATCGTTCCGTCGAGATCGAGGAGGAAGCTTTTCAACGCGATGATGTATTGCGGCAGATGAAGGGTTTCGATCCGGCGATCAATATTGACGACCCGGCGTGGCACATACAACAGATTATTTCGCTGGAGGATGTGCTGAAGATTGTTGACAGTGCGGCGCAGCAACTTTCCCAAGCGCCCTCCATGGTGTATTATGACAAACTTATTAACCTGGCCGAGCAGGAATATTCGCTGGAAAAATCCAATATTAACCTGGGGTTCGTACAGGCGCAGTACCAGGAATACCGCCTGGAGCAGGGAAGACGGCCGTGGAGCATTTCGATGGGGGTTACTATTCCCCTCTTCAACCCGAATAAAGGTGATATGGCCAAGCGCAAACTGGAGGTATTGAATAACGAGCACGAAAAGCTTGAAGTACGGTCCGAGATGGAAACCGCCAGTGCCAGGTCGCGGGAACAGATAAGGAGTCTGATGAGTCGTTACAACGGCATCCAGGAAAAGATAAGGCTTCTGCAGGTGAGCACATTGACGGGCACCCTCAAAGCGATGGAAGGCAATAACCCGGCCGTTCAGATCCGGCTGAGCGGGAACATTCTCAAGCTCCAGGTGATCGCCTTGAAATTGAAGCAAAGTATTTTATACGCATACGTTGAGTTTCTGACCCACACGGATCTTATACAGCAACGTCCGCTGATCAATTACCTTTCGCCCACGCTGGAGGTGTTGGAGCCGTAAGTTTAAACTGCAATTTTATAAACATGACGACCACATCATTTGCGACCGCATGCCTTGTAATTTTCGGATGGGCAGCCGCCTCGGGACAGGTTGTGATCAACGAGGTTTGTCCAGCTAACGCGGATATAAACTACGATCCGCAATACTACAACTTCACAGGTTGGGTGGAACTGTACAACGCCGGCAACGCGAATGTGAATATTGGCGGATACTATCTCTCGGATGATATTACCGTCAAAAATAAATGGCGTATTCCAAATGGCACGACGGTGCCGGCGAAGGGGTTTATGCTGATTTGGTGCGATGACATGAACAACGGGTTGCATACCAGCTTTTCAATGGATACCGATGGAGAGGACCTTGTCCTTTCAAACGGGGGCGGGAGCGTCGTTGACCAGATTGTATT
>DASPJC010000491.1:0-18162 GCA_035628815.1 Ohtaekwangia sp.
TTGGTCAATAAGGTCCTGGGAGTCGTGCTCCATCTCTGCGGATGGGCGTTGTTCTTCATGTTGCCTTTCCGGTTTATTTCAAAAGGGACGTTGATTTCAACAAAGGATATCGCGCCCCTGCCCGGACAGATGTCACCGTTACCACCGGCTCATCCGATGATGGTACGGATGGAAACGATCTGGTCATACAGCCTGATGACCAACGGCCTGCTCGCCGCATTTTTCTACATCAATATGTTCGTACTGATACCGAAGATCCTGACACGCAAGGGATGGATGCCTTACATTTTCGTGATCGCGGCCGTGCTGGCAGTATACCTGATCACCGGTTATGTTTTGCGCCAGCAATATATCGGGGTCGCGAGACCATTCAATCCACCGGTATTCGTCGGTATACCGAATTTTTTCATGGTGTTCGGACTCAGCCTCGCACTGCGCCTGGTGCAGGACAGGTCGGTCTATGAAAGAACACTAAAGGAACGGGAAACGGAGAAATTGAAATCAGAACTCCTGTTCCTGCGCTCGCAGGTAAGCCCTCATTTTATGTTCAACATCCTGAATAGCCTTGCCTCGCTGGCCCGAAAGAAGTCCGGAAAGGTTGAGTCCGCGATCATACAGCTTTCGCAACTGATGCGATATTCGCTGTATCATACCGACAAAAGGGTAACGCTTGAGCAGGAAGCCGAATACCTTCGCAATTATATCAACCTGCAGAAACTGCGTTTCGGAGGGACGGTGAGTATGTACTTCCATGTTGACATCGCAGCAAAGGACGTGGAGATCGAGCCGATGCTGCTGGCACCCTTCGTGGAGAATGCTTTCAAGCATGGTATCGGTCTCATCCCGGATCCCGTCATCGTCGTTATCCTCGAAGCATCCGCCAATCGGATCAGCTTTACTGTCAGAAATAAATTCAACCCGGTGCATAATGAAATAAAAGATTTCACCCCCCGTATCGGGCTCAGTAATGTACGCCGGAGACTCGACCTGCTCTATAAAGACCGGTATACCATGGATACCTATACGGCCGAAGAACAATGGTTTGTTACTGAACTGAAAATTATCCCAACATGATGACGTGCATAGCCATTGACGACGAGCCCTTAGCGCTCGATCTCCTCGAAAGTAACATCAGGATGATCCCCGATTTAAGGTTACTTGCCCGTTGTGCCAATGCGATGGAGGCAGGTCTGCTTCTTCAGCAGCACCCTGTCGACCTGCTTTTCCTGGACATTCAGATGCCAGGCGTATCGGGCATCCAGTTTCTGCAAGGCTTCTCCAGAACGCCACCGATGGCAATTTTCGTCACCGCTTACGAAAAATATGCGATCGAAGGTTATGGTCTCGATGTGATCGATTACCTCTTGAAACCGGTATCGTTCGTGCGATTTATGAAAGCAGTCAACAAGGCATCCGACAAATTGCGAAGTCGTACACCGGTAGTGCAACCGTCAACCGCCGATTATTTTTTTGTCAATTCCGAATATAATCTGGTGCGGATCGATTTTCATGATATCGCCTACGTTGAGGGATTGAAAGATTATGTTAAAATCTTTCTATTGTCTTCGGCACGGCCGGTATTGACACGCATGAGCATGAAATCACTTGAGGATAAACTACCGGCAGGACAGTTCGTTCGTGTTCACAAATCTTTTATTGTGTCACTGGGTAAAATCCAGTCGATCCGCAAGGGAAGAATCAGTGTGTTAAAAGCAATTATCCCGATCAGCGAACATTTTAAAGCAAATCTTTACCGGTTTATTGATGGGCCAGGCGCAGGCTAACATCCATGGCTGACGCCCGCCGCGACCACCACACCAAAGGGCGTTGACAATATTTTGTTAAACGATGACGCCGGTGGTAATCCACGGGGTTCGAACCCGGGAAATGTATATATTCTAAAACTATCCTTCCACGGCTCCAACAGTAAGGCCGGGCTGACCGGCGTGAGTCGGAAAGTATAGGTCGAATAGAAAAAAGGAAGAACCTTGACCCACGACAAACCCTGATTGTACGACGTGATCACCTCTCCGTTAAGGGTTATCCCTGTTATTTCATTTTTGTTTTTTGTAAGGGTATGCAGTGCGCCATGGTATCCGCCCGCGTACCAGGTTTTTCCGCCATCCGCTGACACCAGAACACCCTGGTGGGTACCTGCATATAAAAACGTTCCGGCGGATGTGATGGTATTCACCTGTGCCCCGCCCTCGACAAGAGTCCAGGAACGGCCGCCGGTAAGTGAGGCGTATATCCCGCCGTTAGTCCCGGCGAAGATCGCCCCCTTGTGGACGTAAATAGTCCGGATGGTCAGGTTTGTCAGTCCTTCATTGGATGGTTTCCACGTTTCACCATTGTCAAGCGACACGAAAATTCCGTGACGGTACGTGCCGGCAAGAACGGTATTTCTGAACACGGCGAGCGCGTCTACCTTGGTGTCATGTAATCCCTTGCTCGAAGGTTGCCACGATTGAAGTTTGTCAACGGATATGTAAACGCCATGGCTTTCTGTTCCCGCAATGATGGCATTGTCATGGAAAACCCAGTTGTTGATTGCTACGCCGGCAGGCAATCCGTTGTCTTTTTGCGTCCAGGTTTCACCCTGGTCACTGCTTAAAAATATTGATCCCTTGCCCGGTTGCCCGTAAGCGTTGAGCACGGTTATCATGCAAACCGCGGTGATGTACGTGCGCATGTTCATGGATTGTTGTTTGAAGCAATGATATTTAATTCGATGCCCACCGCGTCAGAGATGGCATTGTCGCCGATATCGAAAAATCTGCCGGAGTTGTACTTGACGTTCCATTTTGTCCGGTCGAATTTGAACCTGGCATGCGCTGTCAATGAAGCATCGGTCACTGAAACCGTGGCCGGGAAAGTAACCTGGTTTTTTACATCCTTTATGGTGAGCATACCCGTAATCTCCATGTTGGGGTTGCCGGGCTGCGCATCTTTGATCATTTCAGATTTGATAATTTCAAAATGCGCCTTTGGATATTTTGCAACCGCAAAGAAATCGTCGCCTTTCAAATGATCCTCAATCATGGCAGCGCCGTCTCCGCCTTTCATGTCAAGATTCTTAAGCGAGGTCATGTCGATTTTGAAATTGCCCGCAGTGATTAAACCGTTTTCTGCACGGATCTCACCATTGTCCATCTTGAGGTTTCCCGAATGCTCGTTGAAACTGAATAACGCGTAACCGGCCCACAGGATGGTGCTTTTTTCCACGTCAACCTTGTAAGTGACATTCGATGGTGATTTTGCGGAGAAGGCTGAAGCCAGTAAAACTACGGCTGACAGGAGTACTGTTTTTTTCATACATTATGGTGTTAATGTTGTAAACCTAGACCTGGTCAGGTTTGTTTTTGTAAATCCGTTGTAAAAAGATGTTAAGGAAATGTAAAATTTGCCCGTGGCCACAGGTTTAGCGATTACTTTTGTGAGGATGGCCTGACAATACGACAATGAATGGAAAAGTTTATCGCGGCATTATTGTGGTTGCCCTTGCAGCGCTCACCGGCCTGGTGGTCGTTCAGGTAAGCTGGTTTATAAAGGCCTATGATCTCCGCAAAGGGCAGTTTGAGTCCAGCGTCAATCTGGCCTTACGGGAGGTGTCTGATGAAATTTTGAAAATCGCTGACGCCGATGTCACGCGGCGCATTGGCCCGGTGCACCGCACAGCTTCTAACAGCTACATTGTTCCCCTGGAAACTTTTGTTCCTTATTCGGTGCTGGATTCGCTCGTTCGGGCAAAGTTCCGAAAGCATAAAATATCACAGGCGTTTTCGCTGTCGGTCTACGAATCGGCATCAGGTACCTTGCTGCTGGGTGGGTTTTATCCGCAGGGTATCGCATCGGATCACCCGCCCTGCCTGGACAGAGCACAGGATGAGGCATCCATGAATTTTGCAGTCACTTTTCCCGATAGCCATATCGGTATTTTAGGTGATATGAAATGGTGGATGATCAGCGCGGCGGTGTTTGTGCTGATTCTTTTTTTGTTCGCATATATGATCTTCGATCTCTCACGCCAAAAGCGCCTGTCGCAAATGAAGGCTGATTTTATTAGTAACATGACGCATGAATTGCAGACCCCTATCACCAACATCGGGATGGCAAGCGAAGTTTTGCGCGCAGGGACTCCTGCTTTGTCTCCCGACAAGACTGCCCGGTACCTCGACATTATACACCAGGAAAATCAACGGCTGAGAACTCAGGTGGAGCAGGTATTGCAAACCGCGCAACTGGAGCGGGGAGAATTGAAACTGATAAAGAAGGCGGTCGACCTGAATGCTGTTATCAAGGATGTTACAGCAAGTTTCCAGTTGCGCCTGCAACGCAGGAAAGGACGACTGGTTTGCAACCTCGAGGCTACTGAAACGTTGGTCCTGGGTGACTACTCGCATTTGAGCAACGTACTTTATAACCTGCTGGACAATGCAGAAAAGTATTCTCCTAAAGAACCTGAAATAACGTTGACCACATCGAACAGTAAAAAGGGCATATGCATTGCGATATCCGATAAAGGTATTGGTATCAGGAAGGAAGTGCAGAAATTCATTTTTGAAAAATTTTACCGGGCACCCGCCGGAAATCTTCACGCCGTCAAGGGTTTCGGGTTAGGCCTTACATATGTACAGCAGATTGTCAGTGAGCACCAGGGAATGGTGGCCGTGACCAGCGAGGAGAACAACGGCACCTGTTTTGAGGTGTGGCTTTCAAATTACGCCGGATGAAAAGGGCCGCGAGAACCATATTGCTGGTTGAAGATGACAGGAACATGCGTTTTATGCTGGAGGATAATCTCTCCATGGCCGGTTATGCGGTAACGGCTTTCGGCGATGGTCAATCGGCCCTGAATGCATTCATGAAAGGTCATTTTGAACTATGCGTGCTTGATGTTATGCTCCCCGTCAGGGATGGCTTCGCCGTTGCCCAGGAGATCCGGAAACTGAATACCCAGGTGCCGCTCATCTTTCTCACGGCGAAGACGCTGAAGGAAGACCGCATCCAGGGCTTCAAGCTGGGCGCAGATGATTACATTACAAAACCTTTCAGCATCGAGGAGCTTTTATTGCGAATAGAAAGCATATTAAAAAGAGTTTACCACCAGGCAACGAGAGCGGATACGCAGTTCCAGGATACCATCGGCACGCTGGTATGTGACTTCGCGAACCAGCAGATTCTCGCAGGCGATCAGGTGATAACACTGACCAACAAGGAGACAAAACTTTTGAAATTGTTCTGCGCGCACAAAAACAAGGTTCTCGACCGCGACAGTATTCAGAAAGCCATCTGGGAAGACGAAGGATATTTTGTGGGGAGAAGTATGGATGTTTTTATTTCAAGATTGCGGAAGCTCCTGCGCGACGATCCATCGGTGAGCCTGGTGAATGTTCATGGTGTAGGGTATAAGTTGACGTGTTGACGTGTTGACGTGTTGATGTGTTGATGTGTTGGTGTGTTGGTGTGTTGGTGTGTTGGTGTGCGGGAGATGAAATGGAGTCTCCGGCTGCTTAAAAGTGTTTTAGCTACCCGGTCGTAAAATGATATCCGATACCTTTGATGGTAATGATCGCAATGGAAGGATCCTCTTTCAGGTAGTCGCGTAGTTTTGTAATGTAGACATCCAGGTTCCGGGAATTGAAGAAAGAGTCATCGCCCCAGAGCTTCATCAGTATATCCTTCCGCAACAGCGTCGCATTTTTGTTTTCAATGAGCATCTGCAGTAACGTGGATTCGCGATGCGAAAGTTTTTTTACTGTTTCATTGAAGCGGAGTTCGTAACGTGCGGGTAGAAATTCATAGCAGCCTAAGGCAACGCGCTCGCGGGGCTCATGCTTCCGTGGCGCTGACAGCTTCAGAAGATTCTCCAGCCTAACGATCAGTTCCTCCATACTAAACGGTTTCCTGATGTAATCATTTCCACCGGATGTGAAGCCTTTAACAACGTCTTGCGTCTGAATCTTGGCGGTGACAAAAATAATGGGTATCGCCGGTTTCAGCTTCCGGATATCGCTGGCGATAGAATAACCGTCGCGCGATGGCAGCATCACATCAAGGATGCAGATATCCGGTTGACTTTCCGTAAATTTTGCGAGGGCATCCCTGCCATCCGCAATCAGGTGTACTTCATAATCCCGCGACTCCAGGCTTTCCTTTACAATTCTGCCCAGTGACGGTTCATCTTCGACATAAAGTATTTTGATCTTCAACATCCGATACCGTTCATTAAGCGTGATCGGGTATGTTTTTCGCAGTCAACGATCCGGGCGTCACCGGGCTGTTAATGATCCGTCCGGCCGGACGCGGCAACGTGATCGTAAATTCGCTGCCATTGCCCGGACTGCTGTTCAATTGAATTGTTCCGGCGTGACCTTTTACGACACTGGCAACATAACTTAATCCCAGGCCATAGCCCTTCGTGTCGTGGATATCCCCGGAGGGTACACGAAAGAATTTTTCAAAGACCTTGTCGTGGTATTCGGGTGCGATGCCGATACCCTGATCGCACACCGTCAGCACGAGCATCGTCCTCGCGTCCTTCAGGAGAATGGTGACCTGTGGGTGGTCACCGCTGTACTTGAGGGCATTGTCGACCAGGTTACAGATCATATTGGTAAGATGCAAACTGCCGCCGTAAAGTTGAAAGCTTTCACCTTCGCTTTTATAGATCACGGTTGCCCCCCTTTTTTCAATGATCATTTGCATGGACGACAGGACTTGCCTGATGGTAATATCCAGGTCCAGCATCTGCTTCTCAAATGCCAGTCCTTTGCCCTCGATGACGGACGCTGTCAGTATCTTGTCCGTCAGGATGGCCAATCGATTAAGCTCGCGTTGTGCAATGTCAAGGTATTCTTTTGTGAGACCAGGATTTTCCAGCGCCCGGAAATTCTTCATGGCCTCAAGCGCAACGCTCACCGTTGCGACAGGTGTTTTAAGTTCATGGGTAACATTGCTGATAAATTCATTTTTCGCCTCTACCAGGCGTTGCTGTGAACGGATGTTGCGCAGCATCACAATGAAGGCACTTGTTATAACCAGCGTCAGGAAAAAGACGAACAACATTTCCGGTGCGATCTCCCGGAGAACAATAGCCCGCACGTTGATAAGCGATGCATTGTAAAGATGAACCGGGCTAACCCTGACGTCGTCCGTCGTAAGCGCATCGCTGAAAGCGTTTACGGTCCGCGCATCAGTGTTGTGATTGACATCCGGGCCAAACGGAAATGGCCCCGGATGTTGCGGTGGGCCCGTTTCAATGCGTCGTATCTGAAACGGTACATCAATGTTGGCCTCCGACAACGCTTTGCGAAAAAGCAGGCGCAAGGTATCGGCATCCAACGTGTCTGTCTGGTTGAGTCGCACGACGAATTTTTGATCCCGCGCACGTCCACGCAATCGCATAGCCTGTAGCTTGCCGGAAAGCGGTTTCAGGATATTCTCGTCAGCAGCAATACGTTCTGAGGACGCAACATATACCTGGAAGCCTGATTCGCCTCGCTTCATTGAATCCCGTACGGCTCCTTTTGTCCGGATGGAGAGACGGGCGGTGTCGCCGGAAAGTCCGTGCCCCGGAATGAAAAGGTCATCAGCAGGATCACCTGTAATAACCTCGACGTTTTTCATAAACATGGAATCGCGCAACCCCAGCACCGTCGTGCGGAAAAGAATGCTGGCGTCACGATGAAAATCGGCAAAAGCATTTTCGTAGGAACTTTTCAGCCAGAAGCCCTCCAGCAGTATGATCAGCACGATACTGCTGATCATCAGTGCCAGGGTGGTGGTATTCTTACTTCGCTGCATAACACAAAAGTAACGTCTGGGAGGGAACCGTGGTGCAGCTTTAACCTTAATTAACATTCCTTTCAGGACCATTAACCGCGGTCCTTTTGTCCCGCACGTACATTGCAGGGAATTCAAAAAACTGTGAAAATATCCAACACGATGAAGAAAATGCTTTTGATCGCTGGCCTGCTGATATCGCTTATCGCCGGTCAGGTTGTATTTGGCCAGGGCCAGGAAGGTGCTATTACTTATGAAGTGAAAGTAAACCTGCATAAAAGGTTTACCGACGACCAGGAAGGGATGAAGAACATGATACCCGAGTTCGCCACACACCGTGACAGACTGGTCTTTTCCGGAAGGGAGTCGCTTTATGGGCCGGTGGAAGAGGAGTCGGACGAGTTCGCAGGCGAGGATGGCGGCAGGGCACTCCGTATCCGCAGACCGCGGGCTCAGTTTTATTTTGATCACGCATCGTCCAGGCGAATCGTTGCGCAGGAGTTTGCGGGCAAACACTACCTTATCAGCGATTCGATCGTGGTAACGCCCTGGAAACTGCGTGAGGAAAGCAAGACAATCCAGGGATACCCGTGTAAGCAGGCCAGCTATTACAACGATGCGCGAAAACAAACTGTGGTCGCCTGGTATACGCCGGCGCTTCCACCTTTGCTTGGTCCCGAGGGATTTAACTCACTTCCCGGAACGGTCCTCCAGGTTGATATCAACGATGGTGAGCGCGTCATAACCGTGGAGAAAATTGAAATCAGACCTTTAAAGAAAGCGGAATTGAAGATCCCCACGAAAGGGCAACACATTACCGAAAAGGAATTTCAGGCATTGGTGGAAGAACAACGCAAACGCTCGGGTGCCAGCGGGGGTGTGATCATCCGGAACTGACGTCGATAGTGCGTCGCGCAAAAAAAATCACATAATCCACTGCTTCACTTGTATTAACATGAGATTATTTTTCAGTGTTTCATTTCTGCTTTTAACCCTGGCTGCCGCGGGTCAAAGAATCGCAATTACAGGACAGCTAAGGGATTCTGCCCATGCGCCGTTACCATCCGCAACGGTGCTGGTGTTGAATCCTGCGGACTCTTCGCTTGTTAATTTCGGCCTCACCAATGGGCAAGGCGTATTTGAGATCAAAAATCTGGTCCGACAGGAGTATCTGTTCAGAGTGACTTATGTTGGTATGTTCCCAGTGATGAGAAAAATCAGTCCAGCGCCTGGCCAGACCGTTGTGGATCTCGGTATCGTCGCGCTGGACCCGGAATACAGGCAGCTGGACGAAGTTACCGTCGAAGCCGAACGCGCGCCGGTGACCATCAAAAAAGATACGATCGAGTTCAATGCCGGATCTTTCAAGACACGGGAAAATGCCGTTGTGGAAGATCTGTTAAAAAAACTTCCTGGTGTTGAAGTGGATAATGACGGGACCATTCGTGCACAGGGCGAACAGGTCCGGCGTGTGATGGTCGATGGAAAGGAATTTTTTGGCAATGACCCCAAGATCGCCACCCGCAATCTTCCGGCCGATGCCGTGGACAAAGTTCAGGTGTTCGATAAAAAATCCGACCAGGCTGCTTTTTCAGGTATTGACGACGGCCAACGCGAAAAGACGATCAACCTCTCGTTGAAGGAAGAAAAACGCAACGGCGCGTTCGGTACGCTGCAGGGTGGCTACGGTTCCGACGACCGCTATCAGCTGCGGGGAAGTGTGAACCGGTTTAAGAAGGATCAGCAAGTCTCATTCCTGGGCATGGCCAACAACACCAATGAGCAGGGTTTTGGCATTGACGATTACATGAGTTTTACCGGTGGCGCCAGGAGAATGGCCGGCGGTGGCCGCTTCCGTATCTCATCCGACGATAATACGACGGGTATGCCGCTCAATCTTGGTGGGCGAAATTCCGGGCTAATGAATACGTATGCCGGAGGCGTTAACTTCAGTAATGATTTTAATAAAAACACAACCCTGCAGTCAAGTTATTTTTATAATGGCCTGGATCATGACTTGCGGGAAACCACCGAAAGGATCAACTTCCGGCCTGCGGGCGACCTCCGGTTCAACCAGGACAGCCGGCAGAATAATATCAATCAGAATCACCGGCTGAATGCCGTGTTGGATCACCGGATCGACTCGGCGAATTCCCTGAAGCTGACGTCGACATTGGCGTATAACCAGACCGATGCGCATGAAGTCAGTTCGAGTGAGAGTCTTTCCCCTGGTGGCGAACAGGAAAATGTGAGCGCGCGCACTACTACGTCGGCCGGGGCCTCTTCCGCCTTTTCATCGACACTGCTGTGGCGGCATCGGTTTAATAAAAAAGGGAGGACGCTGTCGGCAACCGTACAGTTTGAGAAAAAAGACAATGACCGCGACGGAACGCAGGATGCGACGACCACCTACTACACCGGTACGCCACACACCGTTGACCTCGTCCAAAGCAACAGCCAGGCCACGGACAACATGCGGTACGGTGGTTCCTTCTCCTATACCGAACCGCTGGGAAACCGGAAGTACCTTGAAGCGAACTATACTTTTTCAAGGAACCTGAACGACGTGAACCGAAGTGTTTATGACATGAGTGGTGATGAAGCAATCTTTAACGAGGACCTTAGCAACCGCTACTCCAGCGATTACCAATACCACCGCGCCGGACTCAACTTCCGGTTAAACCGTTCTTCCTACAACGTAACCGTCGGCGGCAGTGTGCAGCAAACGACACTGGAAGGGGAATTGAAACTGCATGACGCCACAATCTCCAACGCTTACAGGAATATTCTCCCGGTGGCGCGATTCAACTACGACTTTTCCGACACGCGCCATTTGGAATTCAGCTATGAAACATCCGTTGAGGAACCCACCATCGAACAACTCCAGCCAGTGGTGGATAACAGCGATCCGCTCAACATCAGCGTTGGCAACCCCGATCTTCGCCCTGCTTATAATCAACGCTGGCGCCTGCATTTCACGACGTTCAACCCGTTGAACTTCGTCAGTTTCTTCTCGTTCATCGACGCAACCTACACCATGAACGCCATCACAACAGCACAGGAATTCACTGATCAGGAGGAGCGGATCTCGATGCCCGTCAATGTTGATAATAACATGCGCCTGCGCGCCGATGCGACCTTTAGTTTTCCCGTTCGGAAGATCGGGAGTCGTTTCAGTATCTCGCTCAACGGAACGCAGGTCCGCGGTGTCAACGTAATCGACGCGCTCGAAACGGATATTGTTCAGAACGCATTCAGCGGACGCATACGATACGACTTCCGTTACCAGGAAATATTTGACCTTAGCGTCGGTGCCAACGTCAGCCGCCAATCGACCCAGTATGAATTTAACAACGACGCGGATCAGTTGTACTTCAACAAAACTTTTACCGCCGAAGGTAACCTTACCTTTTTGAAAAACTATCAGTTAAACTCGTCCCTGGAATACCTGATCTATGAAAACAAGACCACGGACTACAGCCAATCCATCCCCTTCTGGAATGTGTCCCTTTCGCGCTTTATATTAAAGGCCCGGAGTGGCGAGATCCGTTTTTCGGTTAATAACCTGCTTGACCAAAGGGCCGGCGTCTCTCAGGCGGCCGATATCAATTACTTTGAACGCCAGACCGCCAATTCGCTCGGCCGTTATTATATGGTAAGCTTCATCTATGCCCTGAATAAACAGCTCAACGCTGCGAGGATGCGCCCGGGGGGTGGTATGATCCGGATCATCCGGTGAGACCATCGCATGTAAATTCTTGCTAGTTTTGCATTAATCCGCATGGCCTGTTGTTTTACAGGCTTTCGCAGTTACTTTGCAGCCATGAAATTTTTTTTCCTGTTCATTTCGCTCATCGTGGGAACGGCATCTACGGCGCAGTACATTCCAAAGTTTGACGTACAGGGCCACCGCGGTGCGCGGGGACTGATGCCCGAGAATACGATTCCGGCCTTTTTGCTGGCCCTGGACAGCGGCGTTACAACCCTTGAGCTGGATGTTGTGATTACGGAAGACAAGCAGGTGATCGTCTCCCATGAACCCTGGATGTCTTCTTCCATTTGTCTTGACGCCAGCGGACAGTCTTTTACGGAAAGGGATGAAAAGAAATACAATATTTATAAAATGACCTACCAGGAGGTCCGGCAGTTCGACTGCGGCTCCAGGGGAAATGCCAACTTTCCCGTTCAGAAAAAAACGCCGGCCTCAAAACCGCTTCTGCGTGATGTTATTGTCGCCGTTGAAAATCACATCAAGAGCTTTACAATTTACCAGGTCGATTACAACATCGAAATTAAAAGTTCAGCTGAAGGCGATAACAAATTCCATCCCGGCGTGGAGGAGTTTTCCGACCTGGTGTACAACCTGATCGACCAGTATCTGCCCATGGAACGCGTGGTGATTCAATCGTTCGATTTCCGCGTGCTGAAGTATTGGCATAAAAAATATCCCGAGGTCAGACTTGCTGCGCTGGTCGAAAATTTGCGATCGATTGACAGCAATTTAAACGCGTTGGGATTCAAGCCATCAATCTACAGTCCGCATTTTAAGCTCCTCAACAAAGAAAAGGTGGCCTATTTGCGGCGGCAGAATATCCGGGTGATTCCATGGACGGTTAATGAGATCGCCGATATGCTCTCCCTGAAAGGGATGGGTGTTGACGGATTCATCACCGACTATCCTGATCGTGCGCGCAAGTATAAGATGACGCTTAACATACAACGGAATTGATGTGTTGACGTGTTGACGTGTGACGTGTTGATGTGTTGATGTGTTGATGTGTGTTGATGTGTGTTGATGTGCGGGCTGGGATAAATATCTTCGGCTGCTTAAAATGTTTTTAGCGATGTGCCCGGGTGTTCGGGTGTTCGAGGATGTGTTACTGATGTGATGATGTGAAGGCCGGGCAATATAAATATCTTCAGCAGCTTAAAAATGTTTGAAGCGATTTGCCAGGGTGTTCTGCTGTGCTGATGTGTACCGATAACACGAAACCCGAAACTAAATCGAATCTTTTCTTATCATTGCAGCTTTAAAATCCAGCCATGAAAAAATATGACGTATACGGCATCGGGAATGCCATTGTTGATATTGTTACGGAAGTAGGGCACGACTTTTTTGAAGAGAATAACATTGAAAAAGGTGTGATGACGCTGGTGGATGAAAAGCGGCAGCTGGAATTGATGAAAGTCATCGATATGAAAAAAAGCCGCATGTCGGGTGGAGGATCGGCAGGAAATACCGTTGTTGCCGTGAACCAGTTTGGCGGGAAGAGTTATTACGCATGTGTGGTCGCGAAGGACGAATTGGGTAGGTTTTTTATTGAGGACCTGAAAAGAAATGGCGTCGACACCAACCTGCAATACGAAAACTGCCCGGAAGGTCATTCGGGCCGATGCCTGGTTATGACCACGCCAGACGCACACAGGACGATGAATACGTTCCTCGGGGTGAGCTCGTTTCTGGCGCCTGAACATCTGAATGAACAGGCCATCCAGGATTCTTCCTTTGTCTATCTCGAAGGATACCTGGTTGCCAGTCCAAAGGGCCTGGAAGCAATGAAAGAGACAAAAAAAATGGCAGAGCGATCTAAAGTGGATGTCGCTCTTACGTTCTCTGACCCCAGCATGGTGAAATATTTTTCGCGTCAAATGGAAGAAATTGTAGGCGCAAGCGTCGACCTTCTTTTTTGCAACGACGAAGAGGCAATGATATTCACGGGAACCTCAGCCATTTCCGAAGCCCGGGAAAAATTAAAGCAGGTCGCCCGCAGGTTTGTTATTACCCTTGGCGCCAATGGCGCGCTGATCTTTGATGGCGATACTTTTATACAGATCGAACCGTACCAGGTGCGTGCCGTGGATACCAACGGAGCCGGTGATATGTTTGCCGGCGCATTTTTGTACGGAATCACGCACCAACACAGCTATGCCGAGGCGGGGAAGCTGGCGTCTTTAGCCTCGTCCCGCGTAGTTTCCCAGTTCGGACCGCGTCTCGATCCACAGCAAGCCAGAAAGGTATTGCTTGACCTGTTGCACTAGTATTTGCTGCAGTTCGGCAGGCAGTTGACATCAGCAAAATGGCTGGAAAAAAGCGAATTCTGGCAAAAAGGGGCTTATGTTTGTAAATACGGTAAATCCTGAGCATCTTTGCAGCCCTAAATTTTTAGCGATAAACGGACAGTAAAATGAAACGCACGTATCAACCTTCCCGCACCAAAAGAAAGAATAAACACGGTTTCCGCGAGAGAATGGCTTCTGCCAATGGCCGCCGGGTTCTGGCGTCGCGCAGGAAAAAAGGCCGTAAGAAACTGACCGTTTCCGACGAGCGCACTTTGAAGCACAAATAATCCCCTGCGGGTAAGGCTATCCCCGGGGTGGATTTTACTATCTTAATCTCATGGGGCAACTGACGTTTCGTAAGGAAGAAAAGCTCAGGAAAGAAAAAAGCATTCAGGAACTCTTCGACAAGGGTTCCTCTTTTTATTTGTTCCCGTTCAAGGTCTACTTGATGCAGAACACGGACGAACAGTATCCCGTTCACCAGGTTTTGGTTTCCGTTTCCAAAAAAAATTTCAAACGCGCGGTTGACCGCAACCTGATCAAAAGGCGGATGCGGGAATCTTATCGTCTTCAGAAACACCATCTGCGGGCACATCCGCCATTGGTATTCGGGTTTATTTACAGTCATAAAGAAATCCTTCCGCAAACGGAAGTGATGAAAAAGATGCTGCAGGCATTCAATAAAATTTCAACCATATCGTTCGGAACTGCAGGGTCGGATGCCATTCAGGAGCGTAAAAAACCCCTGTGATAACGGTGAAACGATCTCGATTACTCATTATCTTTAACATACAATACACCTCCCGCGCATACCGGGTACCCCAAAACATCAGAAGCATATGTGGAGAAGATTAAAATGGCTGGCGATCGTTGGAATGTTGGCTGTCCTGGCGTTTTCCTTCCGGGAGCCCGCAGAAAAATATTTCGATATCGCCAAGAGTCTGGACATTTTTGCAACCCTGTTCAAGGAAGTGAACGCGTATTACGTTGACGAGGTTGAGCCGCAGAAATTGATCCGAAAAAGCATCGATGGGATGCTGGAATCGCTGGATCCGTATACGGACTATATCCCCGAAGACGAGATCGAATCGTTTCGCATCACGACGACCGGCCAGTACGGCGGTATCGGTGCCCTGATCGGCGTCGTCAATAAAAAAACCGTGATCACCCATCCCTATAAAACATTTCCGGCATTTCGGTCGGGTATTAAAGTAGGCGATGAGATCATTGCCGTCGATGGCCGGAATGTTCAGGGAAAATCAACGTCCGAAGTAAGTGCCCTGCTGAAGGGGCAGCCCCGGACCGATGTAGAAGTGAAAGTGAAACGCGCGGGGCAAAAGGAACCGCTCACCTTTAAAATCAAGCGCGAAAAAATAAGCATCACCAACCTGGCATATTACGGCATGGTTGAGCCTGGCATTGGGTATATGCGGCTGGATGATTTTACCCCCGGGGCATCCCGCGAAGTGTCGGATGCGCTGACCCGGCTCAAGGCCCAGGGTGCGGAAAAAATCATTTTTGATTTGCGCGAGAACCCCGGCGGTCTCCTGCATGAAGCCATTAACATCGTAAGCGTTTTTGTCGGGAAAGGAAAGGAAGTCGTTTCGACGAAAGGAAAAGTGGACGAATGGAACAAGTCTTACAATACCTTGAACAACCCGGTGGATACTGAAATTCCGATCGTCGTTCTCGTCAGCGAGGGCAGCGCGTCGGCCTCGGAAATCGTGGCCGGTGCACTTCAGGATTACGACCGCGCGGTGCTGATGGGGAAAAGGACCTTTGGAAAAGGGCTGGTGCAGACAACCCGGCCGTTGGCATACAATACACAGCTGAAAGTAACAACGGCGAAGTACTATATTCCGAGCGGCCGGTGCATCCAGGCGCTGGATTATGCGCATCGGAAAGAGGATGGTACCGTCGAGCGGTTCGCCGATTCGCTCAAAACAGAATTTAAGACCAGCCGCGGCCGGAAGGTTTACGATGGCGGAGGGCTGGATCCCGATATCACGGTCGAACCGGAGTACCTGGGCTCGGTCACCTCGGCGCTGATCAATTCCGGTCTTGTATTCGAATTTGCTGCACAATACTGCGCGGAACATCCCGAACGACCGGCCCTGACGTCTTTTCATCTTACGGACGACGACTATACAGGTTTTTTGAAATTTCTGAAGGAAAATAAATTTACCTATGCTACCCCTTTGGAGCGCGATTCCAGGCAGTTGATCGAGACCGCGAAAAAAGAACGTTATTACGACGCGCTCGAAGAACAGCTGACCAAGCTGAAAGCCAAGATCGAAGAAAGTAAGGATACCGATCTTATGAAATTCCGGGATGAGATCACGGCCGTGGTCGAAGAGCAGATTGCTTTCAACTACGACCTCAACGAAGGGCAGGCGCAGATTTCGCTGAATCGCGACAGAACCATCGTCGAGGCGCGTAAGTTGTTGAACGATAGCGCCGCTTATGCGCAAATCCTTACGCCTCATTAATGGCGATCATTCTCAGTCTGGAAACATCGGCGTCAATCTGCGCCGTCGCGCTTCACGATAAAGGTGTATTGCTGGCATCGGCGGAATTGCACATTGAACAATCCCACGCTTCAAAACTCGCATCATTGATCCGGGACGTCACGGCCGTTGCGGCCGTCGATATGAAAAACCTGCAGGCATTGGCTGTTTCATCGGGGCCCGGCTCCTATACCGGTTTGCGCATCGGTACGGCTACTGCAAAAGGATTATGCTATGCGCTGAATATTCCGTTGATCGCGGTCAATACACTCGAAGTCATGGCCCGGCAGATGGTTGGTGTCAATGTTTACCAGGCGCTGCTTTGCCCGATGATCGATGCTCGCCGGATGGAAGTTTATTGTATGGTGGTAGACGCCGCCCTGCAACCCGTGCAGCCCGTAGAAGCAAAAATTGTCGATGAGCATTCTTTCTTGGACCTTCTGGACAACCATCAGGTCCTTTTCTTCGGAAGTGGTGCTGAAAAATGCCGGTCTGTCATCACGCATGACAATGCTCGTTTTATCAATAACATTCATCCGTCGGTAATAACGCTTGGGGTAATGGCCAGCGAGAAGCTCGAAAAGAACGAAATTGCGGAACTTATTGCCTTTGAACCGTATTATCTAAAAGAATTTACGGTGAAGAAGCCAGTAACGGCAGAACCACACTAGAAAAATGGAATCTCAGGACCAGATTATCAATCGTGTTGCAGGAAGTTCACTGATCACGTTTGATCTTGAAACCTATCACCAGCCGGGAGAGCGGGTTTTAATTGATATCAAGGATCAGTTATACCAGGAATTGATCCTCCGTGAAAAAGATTTCCGGGATTTTGTAAAGACACATGACTGGCCGCAGTATCAGGATAAGTTTGTGGCCATTACTTGCAGTGTTGATGCAATCGTTCCGCATTGGGCTTTTATGCTCGTGGGCCTGGCGGTAGAGCCGTATGCGCGGCACGCTATATTCGGTACACTGGAAGCGCTGGAGACGGAACTTTTTCGAAGATCTTTGGCTTCTGTTGATTGGTCAGTTTACAAAGGCGCCAAAGTCGTTGTGAAGGGGTGCAGTAAGGTTTTTGTCCCTGCAGCGGTTTATGTTGATGCCGCGCGTACGTTAAGGCCGCTGGTTTCAAGCCTGATGTTCGGCGAAGCGTGCAGCACGGTTCCTTTGTATAAAAAACCTAAAGGTGATTCTTAACCTTTTGTGGAGCGTGCTCCTTTATTCACAACTGTTTTGAATTTTGTGGATAAAATTTCAAGCTGATTTTTTGCGGGCTGTAAACCGTGAATTACCTTTGAGGCCCTTGAAAAAAGAGGACAGGAGGAAGGTCAAAAGATGAAAAAAATCTTCCCGGGTATTGCAAAATGATCAGATATCTGTTACCTTTGCACTCCCAATTTGAAAAGTACGGCCAAATCTGGCCGGAAAGACAGAGGGCAGACAGGCAGTCTGATTGAATTTCAGATCGCGCAAACGGCGCGATAGGTTGCGAGACCACGAATGGATGAAGATTGCGAAGGCAATGTGAACTCCAAAACGTTCTTTGAATGGATGATAATTGATAGCGGACCGGCGGATATTTTCATAAGGGAATATTCGTGGTTAAGAGCGCATTTTGATTGTGGGGCGAAAGTTTCATAGTTGGATGTGTTCTCGATTCTTTAAAAAATAGGAATCTAAAGAGTTAAGGACAGACAATTATTGCGTTGGTGAATTCGACCGGGAGGAATCCTGGTGAAAGAAGCTGACGGCTTGACTTCGGAGCATGTGAATGTGAGGAGTTGAGATTAAGGATTATTACAATGGA
>DASPJC010000492.1:0-14539 GCA_035628815.1 Ohtaekwangia sp.
ACAGGGTGGAAAATCGGCTCGCCCGATCTGGTCGGGTTACATGACGCGTGTTTATCGCGACAAGGAAACAGGATATGGCAAGGGGTATTTCGAGCGGCCCTCTACGGGACTCGATATGACCATCGATTGTTCACGTTATTCATCGGCGGGATCCGACACTATCCCTGTCATTGACAAGCCGTTCGAGAAACCGTATTAACTATGTTTGACCGGCTGAAGGAAGTTGTGGCACGACTACCGGAGTCGCCAGGCGTTTATCGCTTTTATGACGACGAAGATGTTCTGATCTATGTCGGCAAGGCGAAAAGCATAAAAAAAAGGGTAGGGAGCTACTTCTCCAAAAGCACCGGCGTGAACCGCAAAACGCTACGCCTGGTGTCGGAGATCTGCCGCATTGATTACACGGTATCAAATTCCGAGTTCGACGCGCTGCTGCTGGAAAATAATTTCATCAAGCAGAACCAGCCCAAATACAACATCCTGCTTAAGGATGACAAGACCTTTCCTTACATCTGCATTCTGAAAGAACGGTTTCCACGGATCATCTATACGCGCAAATATCTTCCCGAACAGGGCGAGTACTTCGGACCCTACTCCAGCGTCGTTGCCATGAAGAATGTGCTTGAGCTGGTGCGCAAACTTTACACCATCCGCACCTGCAGCCTGTTGCTCAGCGAATCCAACATCGCACAGAAAAAATTCAAGGTATGCCTTGAGTATCATATCGGTAATTGCAAAGGTCCGTGTGAAGGACTCATCGACGAAAAATCGTATAGCGAAGAAATTGACCAGGCACGGAACATCCTAAAAGGAAATCTAAGCGTTGTCTACAGTCATTTCAATGAACGGATGAAACTTGCCGCCGTCAATCTCGAATACGAGCGGGCGCATCGCTTCAAAGAAAAGCTGGATACCCTCGCGCGCTTCCAGAGCAAGTCACTCGTTGTCAACCGCGACCTGACCGATATCGATGTGTTTACCATCTCCAGTGACGAGGAATACTCGTATGTGAACTACCTGCAGATCAAGGAAGGTGCCATCGTCTTTTCGAAGACCATGGAATTGAAAAAGAAACTCGACGAACCCGATGATGAACTGCTGAGCTTAACGGCTTTCGAGCTTCGGGAGCAGATCCGCAGCACGAACAAAACACTGCTCAGCAATATACCGGTCACGGTGCTGGAGGATGGCATTGAGAACGTAATTCCGAAAATTGGCGATAAAAAGAAACTGGTTGAACTATCGATCAAGAATGCCCTTGAGCTGAAGAAAGAAAAACTTCTTTTAAGGGAAGGCAAGCGATCAAGGCAAAAAGAGATTCTCATGATCCTGCAGAAGGACATGAAGCTTCCGGGGCTTCCCCTCGTTATCGAATGTTTTGACAACTCCAACCTCCAGGGAAGCACACCGGTCGCATCCATGGTACGGTTCGTTGAGGGGAAACCCGACAAGAAAGGATACCGTCACTTTAACATCAAATCTGTCGAGGGTCCCAACGATTTCGCATCGATGAAAGAAATCGTCGGACGCCGCTACAAGCGCCTGCAGGAAGAAGCACTTCCGCTGCCTGACCTCATCCTGGTCGACGGCGGAAAGGGCCAGCTGAGCAGCGCATGTGAAGCGTTGAAGGAGCTTAATCTTTACGGATCGATCCCGATTGCCGGGATTGCCAAAAAACTCGAAGAAATATACTACCCGGAAGACCCCTTCCCATTGCATATCAACAAGAAGTCACCCGGCCTCATGCTGCTGCAGCAGATCCGGGACGAAGCACACCGCTTCGCCATTACCTTCCATCGCCAGAAGAGAAGTAAGTCACAACTGACAACAGCGTTGGACGAACTGCAGGGTATTGGCCGCAAAACAGCCGACAAGTTGCTGCGGCATTTTAAATCCGTGAAGAAGATCAAGGAAGCGCCCCTGGAAGAAATCGCAAAAATTATCGGCCAGAAGAAAGCGTCGGTTATCAAAGGGCAATAAAAAAAGGAGGCTTTCACCTCCCTTTTTAAACTATATCTCGGGCAAAAAACTAAAACTCCCAAAGATTGTGCTCTTTTTCCATCAGCTGCATTTCAGTCCACTCACGAGCCCAAACACCTTCGCGGTAAGGCCTTCCGTTAGCACGATACACATCGTCAATAGTTTCATCGTCGGGATTCTGAACCTTGTAGATCGTCCCGTGAAAAAGTCTCAATAGGATAGCGTCCGCGAAGTTCTTATTCTGGGCAGTGTTCTGCCAGTTGAACCACACTGCTTTCGGAATGTTATTGCGGAACATCTTTTCGAGGTCCTTGTACCTGAACCATCCCAGCGAAACATCGATACCGGTATTGGTCTTCGCACCCGGGATCAGGATTTCGATGGCCTGAATGTCATAATACAGGCGCGACCTTCTTCTGTCGAAGATCATATCCTCCATCATGTGCACATTGCTCATATCGGCCACCTGGTATTCGATACCACTTCCTTGTGAGGTGACGGACCAATCTTCGTCAGAACCTTCAGCGCCGGGTGTAACCCCGCGGTTGTCGCGGAGTGCCCGGTAGTTCCTTCCATTATAAGTGGTAAGATCGTCGGTATACCAATCTCTGTTGGGATCCCACTGATCGTACACAGCAGCCTGCTCTGCGACGAGGCGTTGCAGAAAGTCTTCTTTTGAAATTTTGGTTGTGAGCGAGTCGTTCTGATACACATCGGTAAGCTCACCGGATCTAACGGCATCCACGACCAGCTTGCTCAGTTCACCGTTCTTGGCGAAAAAGCCTTTGTTTTGCTTTTCCTTCAGGTCGATGTTTCTCCATACACGCACTTTATAGTGCTGTTCGTACACAGGGATAGGATTCAGGGAGTTCGGATTATACTGAACTTCCAGATCCTGCACTTCCTGGGCAAAGGATGCAGCTACTGAGGCTGATAAAAAAATGGAAAGAATTACTTTTTTCATTTGTGATTAATTCACGGGTATAATAATGATACCGCTGGAACCCTTAACGGTAACCTTGTCTTCGTCATCACTATAGGTTCTGCGGATAACATCCTTAATATCAACGACGATTCTGTCACCGGGACGGGCCTGGCTTATCCAGGAACGGAGGTCGGGGTTCTCATTGGTTGCATTCAACCGCTGTACACCGGCCGTACCACGACCCAGGATGATTTCGGCACGTTTGATCCTGTAGCGGGCATCCTTGGGTACTTCTTCCTTGAAGTTAGCTTCAGGCTCAGCTACAATTCTCAGGTTGCCGAGCTGATTGGCACGGATACCGTTCCGGAGATCGACCGGCGTATTGCCAACATAGGCTACAAAACGCGGATCGGGAACGTTCTTCACATCAAAAGGCTGGTTTCCAATAAAGGTACCGGCGTTGTTAACCGCGACGGTGATCTTCCGTTGTTTCGGAATGATCGTCACGCGTCCGGCCTTTTCTCCCTTAATGATTTGGGCTCCTGTGGCTGAGAATGAAGGATTGTAGTTGGTTCCCAGCGTCGGGACTTCAATATTCACGACGTTACCACAGTTCATATAAAGCGTCGGCGCGTTACCGGTTGTTACTTTGATAACGGGCTGCGCAACAAAATATTCAATTTCCTTTTCATAGGGTTTCCCATCGATCATGATGCGTGCCTTGAAGGATTGGCGTGACATACCATCTTTGTAATCACCGCCTTTCGCAACGAAACTGACCTTACCCATCTTAACACCAGAAGGATCATCTTCTACAGGCAGTTTTGCGCCGTTATAATACATTTCAGGTGTGATGCCTGAAGCAGAGGCCGTAATGAACATATCCGCTTCGTATTTGGCACCAGCCGCTACCACCGAAGACACGGGTCTTACCATGGGGACAATGGTAGTAAATATAACCTGTCCGGCGCCTACCTTTTTTGCCAGTTCATCAAGTGCCAGGGCCTCGTTCTCCAAAATTTCAGTTTGAAGTTGTGATACCGAAGCATACGCCGCTACAGGCGGGGTGTTTTCAAATGTAAAGGTGATGAAGTCCTTGTTTGCGTGCTTTTCATTTCCTTTAAAAGCATCCAACTGATCAGGCGACTTTGCCAGGGTCTCGAACTTCAGACCGCTCAACTGTTCCAGTTTCTTGGTGTATTCATTCAAACGCTTCACCAGGTCCGTTCCTTTTCCCTGATTCTTATCGATCATCATCGTAGCCACCCCTGAACTGTGGTTATTGATGAATCCTTCGTCGATGGTTGACGCTTCCGCCTTCTTCAGCATTTCTTTTTTCAGTTCATCAATGTACAGAACCGTCGACTTGGTAAGTTCTCTCACTTCCTGGGCGTTGGCGACATACTGCTTCACTTTAGGATCATCGTCCTTGGAACCATCTTCTACAATTTTGTTCAATTGATCCTGGTTCTGCTTGGCAGACTCTCCTATCAATTGCTCGAGCGTTCCGTTAATGATCGCAAATTTTTCAAGCACAGCATTACTGACCTGCAAAGCAAGAAGGGCGGTGAGTACAAGGTACATCATACCGATCATCTTCTGCCTGGGTGTTTCCTTTTGACCCGCCATGGTACTTTGGTTATTCTATGTTGTTAAACGTTACAAACCTTTATTCATTGTTCACTAAGCCTGGCCGCCGCCTCTCATGGCAGTCAGCATGCTTCCGTACACTTTATTCAGTGACGCAAGGTTGTCAGACAACTTACCAAGTTCAGTGGTGAACTTTGTTGTGTTATCGCCGACTTTGGAAAGACCCTGCATAGCACCGGTAAGGCTTTCGTAGAATTTGTTCATGTTCTTCACATGGCTGTCCGCATCTTTCAACTCCATTTCGTAAACAGAGTTAAGGGCGGCCAGATTTTTAGTTACCTTCTGAACCTGTGAGTGGTATTCACCGGCGTCTTTAGAGGCCTCCGACATGCTGGAAACAGCCTTGATGGCGGTATCGTAAGACTTGTTCATTTCAACAAGTTGGGTAGAAGCCTTCTTCACGCTGTTCGCATAGTCGTTGGTTGCAACGGCCGCATCCGACAGGTTGGACATTTTCTTGGCAGATTCCGCCAGGTTATTGAGTCCTTTGCCGAGGCTGTCCAGTAACTCCGGTCCGATCTTGGCTTTCTCGAGTGAAACGTCAAGTTGCTGCGTCAGTGAGCCTTGCTTGTTTGATATTCTTGTAGTGGCAGCCGGTGCCTCATAGTCTTCAGAAAGTTCAGGATATACTTTTGACCAATCTGGTTCCTGGTGAGGCGGTTCGAAAGCGCTTAGGAAAAATATAACGGCCTCTGTGGTAAGACCGATCATTAGCATTTCGTCAGCACCCGTCAAGTGAAGGATTTTAAACAACGCTCCAATAATTACAACTGCCGCACCAATACCATAAACTTTTGGCATTATGGTTTTGTAGAGAAGTTCAACAAATCCGCCTTTTTTCTTGCTCATCTTAGTAATGGTTTAAGTTTTTTTGCCTTTGATAAAAATAAATATAGATAGAGTTTTCACTTATTAAAATTCCTGACCGGAGGAGCGTCCGAGGTGCGTCATGGCACAGCGGAAGCCGATATAAGCCCGGGTGGAATCTTTAAATTCGTACGTACGGGTACCTGTTTCCAGGTAGTACGCAACGTCCTTCCAGGAACCGCCGCGAACAACTTTCTTCGGCGGCACGCGTGGATTGTATTTGTTGCTCTCCGGGTTGGTGCGTTCGTCGATGTATTGCGGGTTCAGATCCCATACGGTCGGAACAGATGCAGGATTGAAATCGTCGAGACACCATTCTGACACGTTACCCGCCATATCAAACAGACCGAAGTCATTCGGGAAATAAGACATCACAGGTGAAGCGTACGCGAAGCCATCGTCATAAAAGTTACCGCGTCCGGGTTTGAAGTTGGCAAGCATACATCCTTTGGAGTTACGGATGTAAGGATTACCCCAGGGATACTTTGCCATGTCGCGGCCGCCGCGTGCGGCATATTCCCATTCTGCTTCAGATGGAAGTCGGAAAGCAGGCATCTGGAAGTCACCTACGCTTTTTCTGTAGTCGTTCAGGTAAGCTGTTCTCCACTGACCGAAGAACACGGCAGCGTCCCAGTTAACACCCACGACAGGATAGTCGTCGTAGCCGGGATGCCAGTAGTAATAATCCTGGATGGGATCACCCATGTGGTGCGCAAAATCCCTTACCCAGGCAGCGGTATCCGGATAATATTTTTGGCGGAACGTTTCCGCATCTACAGTCTCAAAACCTTCGATCGTTCCATTGTCAACCAGAAAGAAGTTTGTGAATTGACGGTACTCGTTGTTGGTGATCTCCGTGTCGTCCATGAAAAACGAACCGATCGTAACCTGCTTGTTAAAATTGATCTGCGTGGAGGCAGGATCTTCGTCTGCCTGACCCATGTGGAAAGTTCCTGCAGGAATAGGAACCATACCATAGGGAATTGTCATCACCCAACCCTCACGGCCGGGAACGCCAACCAGCTCTCCCTGGTCGTTACCGCCTTTGCCACCGCCCAGGCCCAGCAGACCACATGCGCTGGCCACTCCACCGGCGAGGATTAAAACTACTTTGGAAACAACCGATTTATTCATACTTCTTTTCACAGTTTGTCTACTATATGCTGAAAATTTGAGCTGCGAAAGTTAACTGATCTTCGCATTTTTTTTTTGAGAAACGAACTACAAATTCCATAAATTCTTAAAAATACCAAAATCAAATGTCGTCTAGTGTCGGTAGCGGGGGGTTCGGACGACTTTTTTACCGCTATTAATGCTCACCGGCAGGTCATAACTCAGCATGACTTCAAGCGAGAAATTCTCTTTGGCCTCGCGATCCTTGATAATAAAATCGACTGCGGTGCCAAGTTTCAACGATTTATCCTTTAACAGACTATAGCCTATCAAGAGACTGGCGGCCTCACCCTGTCTTAACGCCAGACCACCCCACATCGTATCTTTCAGGTATGCAATACCTGCGACATCGATCTGTGTTTTGTTCAGGTCGGACCGAACGGCTGCACTGAACTGCACGCGCAGGTCGAAGCTCACTTCATAGAAGTATCCCCCCGTAAAATTCACATGGTTTTCAAGTGCGCCGCGCACACTGTCAGTTCCGAAATCAAACTGCGATCTCAATAAATGATTGAATCCAATCCCCGCATAGTACTTTTCGGCCCTGTAAAAGACACCCAGGCCGAGGTCAGGCCTCACCTGCGATTCCTTGCCGTTCTTCAGCAACGGATCGTCCGGGTGAATGGCCCGGTATTTATCCCAGTCGATCGACTGCGAATAGATCCCCGCCTTTATACCAATGCTCAGCTTTGTTTCCTTAATACCGAGGTGGTACGCATACATCGCCTGAGCTTCCAGGTTGTTCTGCGGCCCGAGGTTGTCGTTCATGATGTACGCACCGAAACCGCTTCTCAGTTTGTATATAGGAGTATTAAAACTTACCAGCTGCGTGGTCGGGGCGCCCCCGTCGCCAAAGCTGGACTGATATCCCAGCCACTGACTCCGATGCACTGCCGTAAAACGGGTCACACCATCGACACCGGCATAAGCAGGCGTCATATACAGGTTATTAAACATGTATTGTGTGAAAAGGGGATCTTGCTGAGCAAATACACTTGCACCTGAAAGGGATAGGAGGAGAGTATAAAAAGTCTTTTTCAGCATTAAGGTTAAAAAGTAGAATTTAAAGTAAAGGCTTTTTTATGACACTATCAACAAATGTAATTAAAGTGTAATAAAAAAGGCTTCTTTGTAAAATTCAATGAATGAAGGAGTTATTCATTCGTTAAACCTGCTTATGCTGCCGTTTCTGCGATGCGCTTATCCTACTTGATACCGTTGGCTTTCTTGATATACAGTTCGAGTGCACCGGTCATTGAAGGAGCATTCGGAAGGGGCGCCTCAATATCCAGAACAAGCCCTGCATCGCGTACGGCTTTGGCGGTTGTAGGACCAAACGCGGCGATACGGGTGTTATTTTGTTTGAATTCCGGAAAGTTAACCAGCAACGAATTGATTCCGGACGGACTGAAAAAAGCCAGGATGTCGTAGAAGACCTCCTTCAGATCCGAAAGGTCAG
This sequence comes from Ohtaekwangia sp., assembly GCA_035628815.1. Taxonomy (GTDB): domain Bacteria; phylum Bacteroidota; class Bacteroidia; order Cytophagales; family Cyclobacteriaceae; genus Ohtaekwangia. The sequence continues at coordinate 8,055 of DASPJC010000492.1, forward strand.
CCGCTACCGTATGATAGATGATCGCCTCGGTGTATTGATACCCGTTATCTTTCAGGAAATCCGGAATGTCGTTCTTCCGGATGTCCGAACAGGGGAACAGGTATTTTTCGTTCTTGTGCTTCTTCAGAATCTCCAGCAGATCCTGCGCCGTTTTCAGGCCCGTGAATATTTTCCGTTTCCGGATAACGATATACTTCTGAAGGTAATTGGATGTCTGCTCTGAAATACAAAAATATTTCATCTCGGGCGGCATTTCGAGTTTCAGTTCCTGACAGATGTGAAAAAAATGATCGACTGCATTCCGGCTGGTGAATATAATAGCGGTATGATTCAGGATCTCGATCTTCTGCTTACGGAATTCCTTTACCGGTACGGGTTCTACTTGTATAAACGGGCGGAAGTCAATCTTCAGATTATACTTTTCCGTCAATTTCAGATAAGGAGAATTAGCATCAGCGGGAGCCTCTTGGGTCACCAGGATGCTCTTTACTTTGCGCATCCGGTCAGTAACAATGTCACTCATATCAACACGTAACGAATTCAGGCTGAAAAAAAATTAATTATAAAGTATCTTAACAATGAAAAGAAATGGAATCAATTCCGTGGCACAAATGTACGAAAATAAATGAAACAGTGTGTGATCCGTCCGGCCGCGGAGTTTCAAAACAATAAGCGCCATCCAAACAGCCAATCCCCACGAGAGAAATTTCAGCGCTGCACTGAACACACCTGCTTGCTGCCCGCGCGCCATAAAATATATTGAAAGCACAACGGTCGCAGCGCCAAACACCACAACCAGCAAGCGTACCCAGTTGAAAAAATGTACACCGCCGATACCCTGCAATCCAAACAAGAAAGCCAATCCGTAGACCAGCATGATCTTCACCAGAAAAAACAGGAACAGCGCCGTGCTGAGCTTCAGCCACAACAACATCGCATCAAAGAAATTTGCTGACTGAAATGATAAGGCCAGCGGAAAGCGGTCACCCACGAATTGAAAAACAATCATCAGGTAATACGCCATCATCAGGCTGCAGAAAACATAAAACACAATATTGATGCTGCTGGTAATCCGTGCGTACAGCTGCGCGTCTTCTCCTTCGTATGAAGAAAATATTTTCGTAAACGCAAAATAGTCTGATGCCAGTTTCGGATTTAACCGGATCACGACAATCAGCAACAGCACCAGTACCAACGCCGCAACAACCGAAAAATCCCGAAAGGATGTTGACTTTCGTTGTTCAGGTACATCGTCGGAACGCTCACCTGAAATTTTTGCCGTTATAACCGTGTTCAGATCGCGCAGCGTACCATGGCGCGCACGCACGCCGATATTGAATGGCGCGTTGTAAAGTTGCAGCAGGCTATCAACCGGCAATAACATCGCTTCTGCGCTGCCGGCAAGTCGGCCGTTGATAAAGAGATCGAAAATTCTGTCGGCTTGGATGTCAAGGTAATTGCCATGGTATTGCTGCGGCTCAAGCGTGAAATAAACTGTGGATACGCGCTGACCGGAGATCGGCTCGTAGCGTCCATCAGCAAATGTCCGCCAGGTGGCGCTAAGATCTTTTTTGATGATGTAATAGGGTTCTGCCGTTACGTTCAAACAGGTCGCTATAAAAATGTAAACGATGACCAGCGACAGGCTTCCTTTTTGTATCATGTGACGCAAAAATATCAGAATCTGCTGTTATCTCCGAAACGCTGTAAGTTTGTTGTCATTTATTATGGCCGGAATCTATATCCACATACCATTCTGCAGGCAAGCCTGTCATTATTGCGATTTCCATTTTTCAACAAACCTGGAGAATCGGAAACCGATCGTGCAGGCTATTGGCCGTGAATTAACGCTCCGCCAGCCATACCTGGCCAGGCAGGTCGTGAACACCATCTATTTCGGCGGGGGCACCCCGTCGTTGCTATCCACCGAAGAACAGCGGTATCTCCTCAATGTTATCGCCGATAATTTTGAGACTGTTCCCGCGCCGGAGATCACCCTTGAAGCCAATCCCGACGACCTGACTGAAGCAGTCCTTACTGACCTCCGGGCGGCGGGGTTTAACCGGTTAAGCATCGGAATCCAGTCCTTCGACGATAACATTCTCCATTTTCTGAACCGGGCGCACAATTCGGATGCGTCACTTGGCTGTTTTGATCTGGCACGGAAAGCAGGATTTAGTAATATCAGTATAGACCTTATTTATGCGATCCCCGGTCAGGACGATGCAGGTTGGCACCGTAATATTGACGAAGCACTGAAACTTGCGCCGGAGCACCTTTCCGCGTACGCCCTCACGATCGAAGAAAAAACAGTTTTCGGCCGCTGGTCGGCACAGGGAAAGTTTCACCCGGCTGGCGAGGATGTAGCCGCCCGGCAACTGGAGTTATTAACGGACAGGCTGGCAACGGCGGGTTATCAGCATTACGAGGTATCAAATTTTGCCCTGCCGGGATACATTTCGCAGCACAACAGTAGTTATTGGCGCGAGCATCACTATCTGGGTGTGGGACCGAGTGCGCACTCCTTCAACGGGTTAAGCCGCCAGTTTAACGTCAGCAATAACCACCTTTACCGCCAGGCGCTGGAGGCAGGGACAATTCCCGCCACACTCGAAGTACTATCCCGTGAAGACCGGATCAACGAATATTTACTGACAACCCTGCGAACGAGCTGGGGTGCGGACCTTGAGAAACTGAAATCTGAACTGCAGTACGATATTATGTCTGTTCACAAAATGTATGTGGAAACGCTGCTGGACGAAAAGCTGGCGTGCCTGGACAAGGGCGTTTTAATCCTGACCGGAAAAGGGAAGCTGCTGGCCGATAAAATCTCTTCCGATTTGTTTGCAACCGCGTGATTACACCAACAGAACTTCGTAAATTTCCCTCCGCCATGACCTCCATCAGATCACAAGAAGAGAAAAAGGTTTATATGCTTTTGAAATCCGTGATATTCCATTATCACGGATTGGATGACGAAGAGAAAGATGACCTTGAAAGGACGGCCGTCGAACTGAATGCGGATGCCGAATACAAATGGGCACTTGAATTTGTCTCCAACGATTATGTGACCGCGTTCGACCGGGCGCGCGAATACCTCAATGAAATCATCGGCGATTACGCCAAAGAGAAACGCATCGAGCTGATCAACATGGTCTGGCAGGCCAATAATCTCAAAGGGTATGTTACAGAGATGGAAGCAACCGCGATGCTGAAACTCGCCAAAGACTGGAATGTACAGAAGGAATTGATTGACCTTGTGTTAAAATAACACGCACGATGATCGATCCCTTGCTCAGTAGTATTGAAATCGTTTCGGTTCATACCATCGGCAATGCCGCACTCGAAGAGCCTTCCAATTTCTCACAAAAACCGTTGCCGCTCGATACTGAAGAGATTCACCGCGCCCTTTGCCGGTATTTCCTGTCGAGCTTTACGACGCCGGAATACTACGCATTTAATACTGCTGAAAACCCTGCCGGGAATGTCATCCGGTCAATTGCTGGTGATATATTTTCGGATGCACAATCTTTCCATACACATTCCATTGCTATCGCGAAGCACCTCTTCGCGGTATCGACGCATCCCAACATCAAACCCGGTGACCTTTTTGTGGCCCGCCTCTCAGGCGTAACGATTGGTAACGCTGTGTACGAAGCGCTTGGTCTTTTCAAATCGGAAAACAAGGAGACGTACCTGAAGCTCAGGAATTTCAGTCTCGGTACGGAACAGGGCATTAACATAAACGCGCTCGACAAAGGGTGCCTTATTCTCAAAACGGATGAAGAGGCCGGCTATAAAATACTGATCGTCGATAAGGCCAACAAAACCGAAGCACAATTCTGGAAGCAGGATTTTCTAAATATCAGTCCATGGCCTGACGGCTTTCACCATACGCGCAACTTTATGGACCTCACGCGTCAATATGTGGCGGACCAGATGGACGAGGAATTCGCCGTTTCCCGCGCCGACCAGATCGATCTTCTCAACCGGTCAATGCGTTTTTTCAAATCGCATGAAGAATTCAACAAGGCCGCCTTTGAAACCGAGGTGCTGGGTGACGTGGATGTGATCGAATCTTTCCGCAACTATGGTAAAAATTTCATGGCCGAAAACAATGTGGAAGTCGCCGACAACTTTGAAATATCAGCGCACGCTGTCCAGCGGCAGGCACGCGTTTTCAAAAGCGTGCTGAAACTCGATAAGAACTTTCATGTTTACATCCACGGAAACCGTCAGCTGATCGAGAAAGGATTTGACGAAGCTGCCGGTAAACATTTTTACAAGCTTTACTTTGACGAGGAAAGCTAGTGAAAAAGGGCTGCCACATTCGCCGTGGCAGCCGTTCCATACCTTATTTAGGATCAAGAATACTATCGATGCGCGCTACGCAGTCTTCAAGGTGATAACGCGACGCCGCATCGCTCGTGCGGGATATCGCCGACTGAATCATACCTTTTAATTTTTTAAGTTCCGCCCGTGCCATTGGCCGGATATCAGACTGACTCACGTCGACAGGGGTAAACCCGGTGAACGCCCGCGCATTGGCCGCCACCGGCTCCTGCTCTTCTTTCATCAGATGCTCGAGGCGCTCAAGGTGGGCACGTTGGAGGTTTCGGCGGTAAACGTCTGTCGTTTTTCCAGCCGTTAGTTCCGACCAGATACCCGCGCGCAGATCGTTATAAAGATCTGTTTGTGTATACGCTTGTTTTCCCAGAACAGCTTCAGCTTCAATAAGGCGCGCCAGGCGACTGGGATCCAACAACTGGTTCACGACTCCTGCCTGGTAATTCCTGATCCTCTCGATTGCCCCGGCGTGTTCAATTCTGCGAAGGATATCCCGGTTCAGCAACCACAGCGGCGACGTGAAGGTTTCCCGCACCAGATAAGCCATGGCGTTTTGCTGGATCTTTTTTGGAACGGGTGTGTACACCGCCCCATCCTGTTCGTAGGATTTGAATGTTTCGTAGACGCCTCCGATGTTCGCCCTGACGTGGCCGTTGTAACGGTTCCATTGGATCAGCACCTGGCCATATAATTCCTCGAGGTCATCGTAATCCTTGCCGTTCTCTGCTGTCCATTGAATCAGGTTCGGAATGATCCGCTTGAGGTTCGCAATACCATACGTACTTGCCTTGACCGCATCATTGCCGAGATCTTCCGACTGTGACCGCGGATCGATTGGATTCGATGTCTGCCGTCCGTAAAAATAAACACGGTTCTGTCCTTTCTCCACGATCCATTGGTTGAGCGTTGCCTTCTCATCGTCGGATGTGCGCGCGTCAGGAAGGTAGCGGTAGCCCCATTCGATTGCATAGCGATCATAAACACCAATATTCGGCATCAGCGACACGCCTTCATCCTCCGGTTGCGCGATGTAATTGAACCGTGCATAATCCATGATCGACGGCGCGGTTCCCATCCGGCGGGTAAATGACGCAGAACGAAGTGAATCCACCGGGTAGGCATAGCTCGATCCGAAATTATGCGGTAGCCCGAGCGTGTGGCCGACTTCGTGGGCCGATACAAACCGGATCAATTCGCCCATGATCTCATCCTTGAAGCGAACGGTGCGTGCCTCCGGGTTGATCGCCGCGGTCTGGATGAAAAACCAGTTGCGCAGGAGATTCATGACATTATGATACCAGCCGATATCACTTTCAAGGATCTCGCCGGAGCGCGGGTCGGCGATGTTCGGGCCGTATGCATTTTGGATGTTGGAGGCAAAATAACGGATGACAGAATAACGGGCATCCTCCGGACTCCAGTCAGGATCCTCTTCCACAGACGGTGGATCCTTTGCAACGATGGCATTTCTGAAACCAGCCGCTTCAAAGGCTTTATTCCAGTCATTGACACCCTGCTTGAGGTAAGGTCGCCATTTTTCAGGTGTTGCCGGATCAATGTAATACACGATCTGTTTTTTCGGTTCCACCAACTCGCCGCGTTTATAGGCTTCCGGATCTTTTGGCTCCAACCGCCACCGGCGGATGAAACTGCGTGTCGCCGCTTTCTGCTCGTCAAGACCATAGTCGGTAAGGTTCAGTGAAAAGTATCCGACACGCTCATCCTGCAGGCGGGGCTTCATTGGAATTTTTGGCAACAGGATCATCGAATTATTGATCTCCAGCGATATCGATGCCGTGCTTGCATTGGAAGGAGGCTCTGATGCCTTGTACGTCAGCACATGCCGGTTCTCAATATTGATGGGAAAGCTGCGGATATACTCCACGAAACTGCGGGTGTCGTCAAGTGCTGTTACCTTGTATTGTTTTCGCCTGCCTTCATCGAGGCCCAGCGCCGGGATATCCTTGCTGAACAACGACGTTACGTCGATCACAAGTGAAGAGTCTTTCCCATAGGCTTTGATATCAAAAGCTTGCACAATGGGTTCGAAGTTCGAATTGCGGACCGACTGCGCAATGGGTAAGGAATCGTTGGCGACATTGTTGAAAGAAACGATGCGCAACAAAACCTTTTTGTCT
>DASPJC010000493.1:0-5228 GCA_035628815.1 Ohtaekwangia sp.
CAGATACTGTCCAGCGAGCCGATGCGTATGCAGATCATCAAGGATGAATTACTGGAACTGAAAGAACGGTACGGTGACGAGCGTCGGACCGTCGTTGTTCACCACGACGACGACTTCACCGTGGAAGATATGATTCCCAACGAGGAGATGGTTATTACGATCTCGAACCAGGGATACATCAAGCGTACATTGCTGGCGGAATACAGAACGCAGGGCAGGGGTGGTGTCGGCTCGCGGGGTGTATCTACCAAGGACGATGACTTTACCGAGCATATCTTTATCGCGCAGGCTCACAATTATCTCCTCATTTTCACCGACCAGGGAAAAGTATACTGGAAAAAAGCTTACGAAATTCCCGAGGGCAACAAAGTGTCGAAGGGACGAGCGATTCAAAACCTCATCAACATCGAGCCCGGCGATACGGTGCGCGCGATCATCAATACCCAGAACCTGACAGATGACGCATACATCAATAACAATTATGTTATTTTGTGCACGGAGAAAGGTATTATCAAAAAGACGTCGCTCGAAGCGTATTCACGGCCGCGTCAGGGAGGTATTACGGCCATCTCGATCCATGAAGGCGATCGTCTGCTGAATGCGTCGCTGACGAATGGAAAGAATCATATCATCATCGCCAAGAGCGAGGGAAAAGCAGTTCATTTTAACGAGTCGGATGTCCGGCCGATGGGGCGAACAGCAGCGGGCGTACGGGGGGTTACACTGGAATCCGACCAGGACAAGGTGATCGGCATGGTTTGTATCACCCGGCCGGATGCCAACCTGCTGGTGGTATCGGAAAAGGGATTTGGAAAGCGGTCTTCTATTGAGGATTATCGTATCACGAAGCGCGGTGGCAAGGGGGTTAAAACCCTCAATATCACGGACAAAACTGGCAAGCTTGTTGCCATCAAGGAAGTCGGTGACGACGACGACCTGATGATCATCAACCGCTCCGGTATCACGATCCGGATCAAGGTTAGTGAACTTCGTGTCATGGGCCGTGCAACGCAAGGGGTACGGGTCATCAAGCTGAACGATGACGACCGGATATCATCGGTCGAGAAGATCCAGAAAATTGAAGACGAAACAACAGCAATTTAAAATCGATTACCTTAAACTTACTTGACCAATGAAACGAATAACACTATTGCTATTGATGTTGATGGCGGTTACGGCGTTTGCTCAAAAGACGCCGAAGCCCAATATTAATAAAGCCCTGGATGCTTTTAAAAAGGGCAAGCTCGATGAAGCAAAAACCATCATCGACATGGCGACGACCTATGAAAAAACCATGAATAATGGTGACACCTGGTACTATCGCGGCCTCATCTATGCAGCGCTCGACACCACTTCAAACGCCGCTTATCAGGGCCTGGCAACAGAACCGCTGAAAACCGCCATGGAATCATTTGAAAAAGCTGATCAACTGGCAAAAGCAGGCAAGGAATACTCGATCACCGGTCCGGATGGTTTCATTCCGATTCTGAAGCCGCAGCAACTGGAAGGACTCGCCAACTACTACCTTGACCGCGGCATGAAAAAATTCCAGCACGAGGAAGACTACGAAGCGAGTCTGAAAGACCTCGACAAAACGACGCTCATCTTTGAAAAAGGTATGAAGACGTATGGCAATGACACGCTGACCTATTTTGTTCAGGGCCTCGCGAACAACGCCGCCGAACATCACGACGCCGCCATCGAAGCCTTCAACAAATATTTTGAAAAAGGAGGAAAGAGCAAGGATGCATATATTTCGCTGTACCAGATCTATTCCGGACCGAAGGAAGATAAACAGAAAGCTCTTGAGATCATCCAGAAGGGGAAAGCCCAGCATCCCGGCAATCCCGATTTTCCGCAACAGGAAATCTCATTGCTGATCGAACTGAACAAGATAGACGAAGCCAAGGGGAACCTCGAAAGAGCCATCGAAAAAGAACCCGAGAATGCGATTGCGCATTTCCAGTTGGGTTACGTCAATGACCAGCTCGGTAACCTTGAGGAAGCCCGGAAGAATTATCAGAATTCTCTGAAATACGATCCTTCTCATTTCCTGTCGCAATATCTCCTGGCCAATACGTACCTGGTGCCAGTGGACAAGACCACGAAAGAGATCAATGCTCTGGGCATATCACAGGCTGACCAGAAAAAGAAGCCAGCCCTCATCCAGCGCAGGGTAAAGGAAAGCGAAGTGGCGATCCCGCATCTCACAAAAGCAGAGAAGATGGAGATTCCGAACAAAGACTGGGAGATCGAACTCTACTCCAAGCTCAGCCTGCTGTACTACTATGTCGCCGATGACAAGAATTCAGAGCGTGTCGGTAAGAAGCTGAAAGAACTCGGTGTTGAGGATTAACAGAGAAGAGGTTGTCTCAAAAGTCCAAGTTTTGAAAAGTCAGCTTTGAAATCGAATTAAAACACAGAAAAAATGAAGAGGTTGCCTCAAAAAGAGCAGCCTCTTTTTTTATGAAGGTCCCGGCCGTATCCCCGCGGGCGTTATTTGCATAATTTTGTATTCTGCCTATCTTTCATGCTTGTAAAATACAAGTCATGCAGGAAACCGCCATCACCCGACAGGAAAAGAAAACCCTTTGGTTCGTCATTACCGCCTCATCGGTTGGAACGCTCATCGAGTGGTATGACTTTTACATCTTCGGAAGCCTGGCCACGATTTTATCGGAACAGTTCTTTCCGAAGTCCAATCCCACGGCAGGATTCCTTTCGACACTGGCTACCTTTGCCGCCGGATTTGTCGTCAGACCTTTCGGCGCCATCGTGTTTGGAAGACTCGGTGACCTGGTAGGCCGGAAGTATACCTTCATGGTAACGCTGTTGCTGATGGGCGGATCTACCTTCGCGATCGGCCTCGTTCCGGGTTATGAAACAATTGGCATGGCCGCGCCGATCATCGTGCTGATCCTCCGTCTTCTTCAGGGTCTCGCGCTGGGTGGTGAGTACGGGGGCGCGGCAACGTATGTCGCCGAGCATGCTCCCGCCGCGAAACGCGGATTCTATACAAGTTTTATCCAGACGACGGCTACCCTGGGATTATTTGTCTCCATCGGTGTGATCCTGCTCGTACGTGAATTCGTCGGCATTGAGGAATTTAACACGTGGGGGTGGCGGGTACCGTTTATACTTTCCTCTGTGCTGGTCGCGGTATCGTTTTTCATTCGTATACGCATGAACGAATCGCCCTTGTTTGCCAAGATCAAGGCGGAAGGAAAGATCTCGAAGAACCCCCTGAAAGAAAGCTTTGGTAACAAGGAAAATTTAAAACTGGTACTGATCGCATTGTTCGGCGCCACGGCCGGGCAGGGTGTTGTCTGGTATACCGGCCAGTTTTACGCGATGACTTTCATCGAAAGGACCTGCGGGGTGGAATTTGTGCAGACCCGCAACATTATTGCCATTGCGTTGCTCATCGGCACGCCCATGTTTATTTACTTCGGATGGCTGTCCGACAGGATCGGGCGCAAAATGATCATGATGATCGGTATGCTCATGGCCGTCATCCTTTACCGGCCGATCTATCAGAAGATGTATTCCCTGGCCGATACGACGTTGAAGATTGAAGCCATTGACGGAAGAAACCAAACCGAATGGTCAGTTGTCAACAGCGCGGGTGATTCGGTAATGACGCGCAATACCGAAGTGCGATACACCGATGGTACGCTGCTGAAGCAAACCACAACGGAAACGCTATCTGCTGGAGGCACAACGCCGGTTACCGACGTTAAGAAAGAAATACTGCTGGATGGTGAGCCCTATTATGCCATGATCGTGCTCGTACTGGTCCAGCTCATACTGGTCACCATGGTTTACGGACCGATCGCCGCGTTCCTGGTTGAACTTTTCCCGACGCGTATCCGGTATACCTCCATGTCGCTGCCCTATCACATCGGCAACGGAATCTTTGGCGGACTTACACCATTCCTGGCAACAAGTTTGTTCGTTATGAGTAAGACGGAGGCAAATCCAGCGGGCGATCCGTTGGCGGGATTATGGTATCCCATCGGTGTTGCCGCCATTACTTTTATCATCGGCATGATATTCCTCAGCAACCGGAAGAAGGTGGAAGTTATGGATTGATGAACCAACTGCAGGAGTATGCCCTTTACGCCAGCCCATGCTGCCATTGTCCTTCCGCTGATCCGGCGTGCCCGTTTTTCGGCAACCGGCCTCATCGTTGGAAGCCTGGCTCCCGATTTTGAATACTTCTTTAAAATGAGTGTCAGCGGCATCCATGGTCACACCCTTCCGGGCCTGTTGTATTTTGATCTGCCGGTCACCATTGTCCTGTCGTTTGTTTTCCACCAGGTCGTCAAGAAAAATCTCATCCTGAATCTTCCTGCTTTCCTGCAACGGCGCTTTAACGACACACTTCAGGTCGATTTCAGGAGTTACTTTCGCAGCCACCTTGCTGTCTTTGTATGTTCTGCTTTGCTCGGTTCGGCATCCCATATTTTCTGGGACAACTTCACCCATGCCTCAGGATTTTTTGTGCAACGTTTGCCGGTCTACGACTCAACCGTAATACCGTTTGATGGTGTGAACTACCCGCTTTTCTACGCGCTCCAGCATCTCAGCACGGCTATCGGACTGCTCATCCTGCTGGCTTATATTGCGTTGAAACCCCCAACTTTTGTGGCTGTATCCCGGCCCCGCATTGTATACTGGCTGGCGCTCGCCCTCGTTACGGCATCGGTTATGGCCCTGCGGTTTACAATCAGGTCGTCGGATATCAACATCGGCAACCAGGTGGTGGTGCTGATCAGTGGCTTGTGCCTGGCCCTGATAATAACAGGTTTCCTTAACTTCAGGAACACAACAGACAGTTAGCAGCATGGCGAAGAAGACACAATGGGCCCAGGTCGGTAAGCATACGGTTGAGTTGTCCAACCTGTCAAAAGTAATTTACCCTGACGATAACATCATCAAGGCTGAGATCATCGACTACTACCTGAAGATCGCGCCCACCGTGCTTCATCACATCAAGGGCCGCGCCCTGACACTGATCCGTTTTCCGGACGGCATATATGGTGAAAGCTTTTATCAGAAGAACAAACCCGACTGGACACCGGCATGGATTGAATTCGTCGCCCTGGGCAAGGAAGAGAAGAAGGATTATATCATGGCCGCTGAACCGGCGACACTGGTATGGCTTGCCAACCTTGCAGCCCTGGAGCTTCATCAACTGCACAGTCGCAAACCCGACTTCGATTTTC